>JBDUXZ010000002.1 GCA_039944855.1 Rhodothermales bacterium
GAAGAGCCACAGCGCGAGGGTGTAGTCCCCGGCCGCGACGTCGAGGTCCTGCTCGATCCCCGTGTTGAGCGGGCCGTTCCCGGAGCCGAGCACGACGTACCAGTCGCCGGTGCGGGCGAAGTCGGGGCCGCCGGCGGGGGGGCCGAAGATGGGGTTGCCGCCGAGGTAGGCGCCGTTGGTCGGGGTCCAGAACGTCGTGACGCGGCCGCCCTCGAACGAGGGGTCCGCCACGATCCCGCCGCGATAGCTCGCAACGGAAGTGCTCGTCGGCGAAGCGGGCACGCTGGAGCCGTCGAAGGCTACCAGGGCTTCCGCACCGGCGCGGGTTGGGGCGAGCGCCGAGGTCGGAGCCGGACCCGCCGGGTCGGCCTCGGCCACCGACGCGGTGTACGCCAGCGGGCCGGCCCCCGTGTTCGAGAGCGTCAACGTCGCCGTTTCGACGTCGCCCGCCTCGATGGTGATGTCGAGTTCTTCCGGGTCCACCGACGCGATCCCGCTCGGCGTGTTATCCCGCGCCCGGAACAGGTAGACCCCGCCGCCGGCGTCGACGGCGACGACGAGGTCGCCCTGCGCGTCCACGTCCGTCATCCGGTCGGACGAGATCACGGCGGACGTTTCGACCGGGCTCGACGGGTCGGTCACGTCGTACTGCCGGAGGCCGAAGCCTTCGTCGGCGATGTATGCGAAGCCCTGCGAATACGCGACGCCGCTCGCGATCCCTGCGATAGCGCCCGTGCCGAGGCTCTGCGGCATCGTCGGGTCAGAGACGTCGACCACGTTGAGCCCGACCTGCCCATCGGCGAGGTAGGCGCGGTTGCCGTTCAGATCGACCGACGAGAGGAAGCCGCCCACCATGTTCGTGTTGAGCTGCGCCATCGCCTCCGGGTCTGATACGTCGACCGTCACGAGGCCGCCGCCGAAGGTGGCGACGTACGCGACGTCGTCCCGCACCTGCACCCCGAATGCGTTGCTGTTCGGGTTGAAGTTGTCGAGGATGCTGAAGCTGCCCGGCTCCGCGATGTCGACGGAGATGAATTGGAAGAAGCCGTTCGCGATGAACGCCACGTCGCCCGCGAGGTCGATCCCGAAGGACTGGCTGCCCGTCGTGAAGGTGTCGAGCGCGACGGGACTCGTCGGGTCCGACACGTCGAACCGCGTGAGGCCCGTGCCCGGCGCCCCGGTCCGATCCACGACGTAGGCGATCCCGTCGCGCACGTCGGAGCCCGAGGTGTTCGGGAGCGCGTCCGCCCGGCCGACAATCTCGGCGTTCTCGGGGTCGGAGATGTCGATGATCCGGTACTCGCCGATGAGGTCGGCGACGTAGGCGTAGTCGCCGTCGACGTGGACTTTGAAGGAGAACCCGCCGTTCTGGATGAGCGCGATCTCTTCGGGGGCCGAGAGGCTCGTCACGTCGATCACGCGGACGCCGTCGAAGCGGTTGCCGACGTAGGCCGTGTCACCAGCGCGAACGACGCTCTGGCCCGAGCCGGTGTTGCTGAACGGCACGGAGCCGATCTCGTCAATCGCCGTGGGATCGGTGATGTCCAGCACGACGAGGCCGGCTTCGCTGGCAACGAACGCCATCGTGCCGTCGAGTTGGATGCCGCGCACCTGGCTGCTCGCGATCCCGAACGTCCCGACCTGGGTCGGTGCGGCGGGGTTCGTCACGTCGAGGGCCGTGAGCCCAAACCCGTTGCTGAGCACGTAGGCGATGCCGTCCGCGTAGGCCACGTTCGTAGCGAAACCGGTTGTGGTGAACGAGCCGAGTACGCTCGGGCTCTCCGGGTTCGTGACGTCGACGGTGCGGAAGCCGGCGTTGCCACCCGAGATGTACGCCGTCGTGCCGGAAACGGCCACCTTGAGGACCGACGCGCCGGAGACGGGGAGCGTCGTCACCCGCGTCGGCGCGGCGGGGTCCGAGACGTCGTACACGCTGAGGCCGGCCGTCGACGCCCCGACGTAGGCGTAATCCCCGCTCACGGCGACGCCGAAGGCCGTCTGCCCGAGCGCCTCCCCGACCACGGTGAGGTCCGCCGGATCGGAGATATCGACGATGCGAAGCCCGGCGCCGGCGGGAAAGTTGGACCGCGACGAGACGACGTACGCGAGGTCGCCCGCGATCTGCACGTCTTGCACGACCGACTGCTCGGCGAGGATGCGGCTGAGCAGCACGGGCGCCGCCGGATCCGACACGTCGAGCGCTTCGAAGTAGCCTCCGTTCGAGCGGTAGAGCACGTCGCCGACGACAGCGATGCCACGCGTTTCTCCAGCGGCGAGGTGCTTGATGAGCGTGAGGTCATCGCCGCTGCGGGACCGGAAGGTTCCGGCCGCCGCGCCGTCATTCAAGAGGGCATGGGGAGCGGTTTCCGGAGCAATGATGGCTTCGCCGGTCTCCGGGTGGAGCCGTTGTGCCTGAGCCTGCGACGGGGCCGCCAAGCACAGCAGTAGACCTAGCGTGAGGAAGTAGCGGGAGAAGGGCATAAGGGCAAGAGGTGAGTTGGGATAGGAGTCGCCGCACGATACCTCTCAACTCCCCTAATGTCTTCACACGAATCCCACATACACGACAATTTCAAAGAAGACGGCAGCGGCGAACTGCCCGGCTAGACTTCCTCCATGTAGACGCTCGTCCCTGCCCGCCAACCCTTTGGCCAATACTCATTAATTCACAATGAGTAATGGAATGCATCAGGTTTGAATATTGAGCCCGGACCCTCCGCTTCGCATCGGATCGCTTGAATTTCTGGGTAGTCTTTAGCCACCCACCTCGCCCCATTTATTTCCGGGGCACGGTGCGCCGATGCTCTTAGCAGCCCCCCACCGGCTGCGGAGCATTACCCACCCGACGCGCCACCCACCACACCCCCACGATGCGGACTTCCCTCCGCCGAGCCCTCTGCTCGGCCCTATTGATTTATGCCCCCGCTGTAACCGCCCAACTCGGCCCTCACTTCTCGGACTGTATCGATCCCACTGGCCAGAACGCCTCCCTCATCCTCCCGCGTGACGCAGTCATCACCGTCTCCCCAGACTCGGTGGCCATCGATCCCGTCGCTTCCGACGACGAACTCGCCGTCCTCACCCCCGAAGGGGCCTGCGCCGGCACACTCACGTGGGACGCGGAGATGAACGCCACAGCGATGGCCGTGTGGGAAGACAACCCGGTGACGGCGCTCAAAGACGGCTTCGTCCCCGGCGACACGCTGCGGTACGGCCTGTGGGATGCCTCGTCCGGCCGCGAAGTCCAAGGATCGGTCGTCCGGTACGAACCCTACGCCGACCCCTCCGGCATCTTCTCCCCGGAGGCGGTGTATTTCGTCGCCGAGCTCGCATTCGGCGAGACGATGGTCGCCACCGGCGATGACGAGGCGCCCGAGTTCGCCTTCACGTTCGAGCCGAACTACCCCAACCCGTTCGCCACGAGCACGACGTTCCGGTACGCTATTCCCGAGACCACCCACGTCCGCCTCGAGGTCTACGACCTCCTCGGCCGCCGCGTCGCGACGCTCGCCGACGAGGACGCGCTGCCGGGGTGGCACGAGCGGCGCTTCGACGCCGACGGACTCGCGAATGGTGCCTACATCGCGCGCCTCACGGCCGGTACTCACTCCGATACGCAGCGAATCACACTTCTTCGCGGGCGCTAACGCACCGCGCCGGTGTCCGCGAGAAACGGGTTCGTCCGCCGCTCGTGGCCGACCGTCGTGGACGGCCCGTGGCCGGAGTACACGACCGTGTCGTCGGGCAGCGTCAGCAACTGGGACTGGATCGCGTTGAGGAGCGTCGGCATTGAGCCCTGCCACAGATCGGTCCGGCCGATCGAGCCCTGGAAGAGCGCATCGCCGCTGACGACGAAGCCGTTCGCAGCGTCGTAGAAGCTGACGGAGCCGGGCGAGTGGCCGGGCGTGTGGCGGATCTGCCACGTCGCGTTCCCGAACTGGATCGGCTCGCCCGCTTCGAGTGAGGCGTCGGGCGTCGGCGGCCGCTCCAGTTCGACGCCGAACATCCGCGCTTGCAGTTCGGCGCCTTCGAGGAGCGGGAGATCGGCGGCGTGGAGCTTCCACGTCATCCCGAACTGCCGGGCGAAGAAGGCGCAGCCGAGGATGTGGTCGATGTGGGCGTGCGTGAGGAGGAGGTGGCGGATGGTGAGGCCGTTGCGCGTGATGTAGTCGAGCACGGTCTGCTTCTCGGCCTCGGTCGCGGTGCCGGGGTCGATGAGTACGGCGTCGCCCGCGTCGTGGCAGACGTAGCAATTCTCGGCGAAGGGGCTAACGACGAAGGGTTTGACGGTCATGGATCGGGGGTCCGGATGCGGGCTGTAAATATCGTGTGGGGGCGGGGTGCCGGGTGAACCGGCGTGTGCCCGCCGCGTTCGGGGTGCCATGCGGATTCTTTTGCCCATCGCTCTTCTCTCGCTCGCGGCCCTGCTCGTGGACACGTACGTCTACCGCAACTGGCGGCGCTTCGCGATTCGGCGACCGCGCGCCCGGTGGACGCTGCCCGTCTACCGCGCGCTGATGGCCGCGATGCCGCTCGTGCTCCCGCTCTATTTCTCGCTCTCGAACTGGTGGGCGGTGGAGCCGAAGGCGGTGCGGTTCGTCATCGTCGGGCTGTGGCTGACGTGGTACGTGCCGAAGGGGGTGATCGCCGCCGCGCTCGCGCTCAAAGACTTTGGGCGGTTCGCGATGTGGCTGTTCGCGTGGTTCAAGCGCCAGCCCGCGCTCGTGCCCGCCGGTGGGGCTGCGGAAGACCGCCTCGAGCCGCTCGACCTCACGGACATGAAGCGGATCAGCCGGGGCGAGTTCCTCCGGCAGATGGGCTGGACGGCGGCGAGCGTCCCGTTCGTGTTCGTCGGCTACAGCGTCTTCCGCGGGCTCTACGACTTCGACGTTCGGCGCGTGGACGTGCCGATCCCCGGCCTGCCGCGCGCGTTCGACGGCCTCCGCATCGCGCAGCTCTCCGACCTCCACGCCGGCAGCCTGTTCTCCGCGAAGCCGATGGAGGAGGCCGTGGACCTCGTCCTCGCAGAAAAACCCGACCTCGTCGCGATCACGGGCGACTACGTCAACCACGACGCTGCCGAAGCTCCGATCCTCCTCCCCGCCCTCGACCGGCTGCGCGCCCCGCTCGGCGTCTTCGGCTCGCTCGGCAACCACGACCACTACGCCGACGTGCGCGACGTGGCCCGCCGCGTGAACGCGACCGCCGTCGACCTCCTCGTGAACGACGGCCGCACGCTCGCCGTGGACGGGGCGCGACTGCACGTCGTCGGCACGGACAACACCGGCTTCGGGCAGCGCCACGGCGACCTCGGTGCGGCGATGCGAAGCGTCCGCCCGAACGGCGACGACGCGACGGTGCTGCTCGCGCACGACCCAACGTTCTGGGACAACACCGTCCGCCCGAGCGGCCACGCCGTCGACCTCACGCTCGCGGGGCACACGCACGGCGGGCAGGTCGGCTTCGAGTTCGGGCCGGCGCGGTGGAGTCTCGCGCGTGTGATGTACCCGCGCTGGGCCGGGCTCTACGGCGAGCCGCTCACACCAGACGGCGACGGCCGGCAGTTCCTCTACGTGAACCGGGGGCTCGGGACGGTCGGCCCGCCGGTGCGGCTGGGCATCCGGCCGGAAATCACGATCTTGACGCTGCGCCGCGTGTGACGAGCCCTATGAAACGATTGCATCGGATGTTGCTGGCGAACCTGCCGGGGCCGTTTGTCGCGGCCTTCGGGACGCTGCTGTTCCTGCTCCTGATGCAGTTCCTCATCAACTACCTCCCCGAGCTCGTCGGGCGCGGGCTGCCGGCGTCGGTGATCGCGGAGCTGATCGCGTACAGCCTCGCGTACATGGTCGTGCTCGCCGTGCCGATGGCGGTGCTCGTCTCGACGCTCCTCGTGTTCGCGCGGCTGGCGGAGTCGCAGGCGTACGCCGTCGCCAAGAGCGCGGGGATCTCGCTCTTCGGGCTGGCGTGGCCGGTCCTGCTCGCGAGCGTGTTCGTGGCGGGCGCGATGATGGTCTTCAACAACGACGTGCTGCCGGAGGCGAACTACCGGATGAAGGGGCTGTGGCAGGACATCCGCGAGAAGAAGCCCGGCTTCGAGCTGGAGCCCGGCGTGTTCTACGACGGCATCCAGGGCTACGCGATCCGCGTGGCCGACACGCCGGCCGAGTCGAACGCGCTCGACGAGGTGCTGATCTTCGACGAGTCGGAAGCGGGGCAGCGGACGACGATCACGGCCGAGCGCGGCGAGCTCGAAACCCTGCCCGGCGGGAGCGCGCTCCAGATGACGCTCTACGACGGCGAGATCCACCGGCTCGGCCACGTCCGCGACGACGGCCGCCGCACCGAGCGCTACGAGCGCGTCCTCTTCGACCGCCACCGCCTCCGCCTCGACCTCTCCGACCTCGCCTTCGAGCGGCGCGACACCGAGAGCACGTCGCGCAGCGACCGGACGATGCGCACGAGCCAGATGATCGCCCTCGTCGACTCCCTCGACGCGAACGCGGCGGCGCGGACGGCGACGCTCCGCGACCAACTTGCGGCCCTCGGCCGGCCTCCGAACGAGGCGGTGCCGCAGCGCACGACGGCGCTGCCCAACTTCGCCGAGTTGACGCAGCAGCTCGCCGCCCGCAAAGCCGCCGCCACGGGCGAGCCGCTGCCGGACAGCGTCCCAACGACACCGACCGCCTCCCCGTTCACCGCATCGGCCCTCCGCGCCTCCGACGCCGCGAGGGAGACCGCGCCCGATACGCTCGCGGAGTCGCTGACCGATTCGCTCGCAGCGGCCGACACGCTGAGCGCCCCGTCCCGCCCCATCCTCGCCGGGCTCGACGATGCCGGGCAGCAGGCCGTGTACCAACTCGCCGCGCAGCGGATGCGGTCGGTCAAGAGCGAGATCGACGCGGCGCAGAACGCGCTCCGCTGGGAGCGCCAGCGCGCCGACCGCTACCGCGTCGAGATCTACAAGAAGTACTCGATGGCCGTGGCGTGCGTGGTGTTCGTCCTCATCGGCATCCCGCTCGGGCTCTCGGTGCGGCGGGGCGGGCTCGGCGTCGTCGGCACGCTCGCCGTCGGGATCTTCCTGTTCTATTGGATCACGCTCGTGCAGGGCGAGAAGCTGGCCGACCGCGACCTGCTCCAGCCGTGGGTCGGGATGTGGGCGGCGAACGCGCTCATCGGCGGGCTCGGCCTCTACCTCCTCGTCCGGGAGTCGCGCGACCCCGCCTCCCGCGACCCGCTCAAGCGCCTCCTCGCCCGCTTCCGCCCGACGCCGACGCGCTGAGACGAGGACCCGCCGTCCTCACGCAGACGCAGCGTGCTGCGTCTCTACCTTCCCCTCGTCCCGAACCCTTCTCCCTTTATCCTTCACGACGTGCTCGTCCTCGTCCCCACCCCCGTCGGCAACCTCGAAGACGTGACGCTGCGTGCGCTCCGCGTGCTGAAGGAGGCCGCCCTCATCGCCTGCGAGGACACGCGCACGAGCGGCGTCTTCCTCGACCACTACGGCATCGAGACGCCGCGCACGAGCTACCACGACCACAACGAGCGGCAGAAGGCGCCCTACCTCGTCGAGCGGATGCAGGCGGGCGAGACCGTCGCGCTCATCACCGACGCCGGCAGCCCCGGCATCTCCGACCCCGGCTTCTACCTCGTCCGCGAGTGCGTCCGCGCCGGCGTCCGCATCGAGGCCCTCCCCGGCCCGACGGCGTTCGTCCCGGCCCTCACCGCCAGCGGGCTGCCGACGGACCGGTTCGTGTTCGAGGGCTTCCTCCCGCCGAAGAAGGGTCGGCAGACGCGGCTCAAAGAGCTGGCCGAGGACCCGCGCACGCTCGTGCTCTACGAGTCGCCGCACCGCCTCGTGAAGACGCTCGGCCAGCTCGCCGAGCACTTCGGCGCGGACCGGCCGGCGGCCGTGGCTCGGGAACTGACGAAGAAGTTCGAGGAGGTCGAGCGCGGAACGCTCGCCGAACTCGGCGTGTTGTTTGGCGAGCGCGCGAAGGTGCGCGGCGAAATCGTGCTCGTCGTCGGCGGCCGTCCCTCGCCGTGAGCGGTGCGTGCGGACCGTACCTTATCTCCTCCCCCTCTCCCCGCTGCCATGAAGCCGCTCTTTCTCCTGCTCATGCTGGCCCTCGCCTCGGCCCCCGCCGCGTGCGCCCAGTCCACCACGTCCGCGTCCGAAGTCCCCATTTCGCCTGATACCGTTATGACCCGTGCCGAGAAAAGCGTCGCCGACATCGTGCAGACCGACGGCGTCCACATCGTCCACTTCTGGGCCCCGTGGTGCGACAACTCCATCGCCGAACTGCGGAACGGGTGGTACGAACTCGTCGAGCGCCACCCCGACGTGTCGTTCACGTTCGTCACGATCTGGAACGACGGCGAGAGTGGGCGCGAGGCGATGACGCGGTTCGGCCTGCCCGAGCGCGTCGTCGAAGTGACGCAGCCGGACTTCGGCCCGAGCGACGACAAAGCGCAGCGGCGGCGGACGTTTCTCGGCCTCCCCGTCACGTGGATCCCGACGACGTGGGTGTTCCACCAGGGCGGCGAACTCGCCTACGCCTTCAACTACGGTGAGATCGAGATGGAGCAGATCGACCGAGCGATTGCCGGCGCCCGCTCCGACTGGCCGCACGACTGAGCACGAGTGCCTGACTTCGTCGCCACCGTATTCGGGATGTGGCTGGCAGCCGCCATGGGCGTCTCGGTCGCTCTGGTTCTCGACTTCGCTCTGCTCGTCGCTGCGGAGAACCGCCTGCCTTTCGCGCGTAGCTTCGCTCCGGGAGCGATTTGGCTCGTGTACCGGATCGTGTTCAACATCGGCATCATCCTCACGAACGCGACGCTTGTTTTCCTCTTCGCGACAGACGTAGTCCCACTCGCTGACCTGTCACGGGGGACACTCTGGCTGCATATATCGGCCACGGTCCCGGCGTTGTGGTTGGGAGGAGCCGCGTTCATCGCCATGCGGCATTCCCGATAGTGATCCTGTGCTTCGCTGTTACGCTGATGCTCCGGCGCCGGAGGCTACCCTCCCTTCCACGCACGCAGACCCTCGCCTGCCCCCGATGATTCGCTGCCTCCTGCTCGCCCTCCTATGCACAGCGACGGCACACGCTCAACCCTCGACCTCGGCGGTGCCCGACGGGCTGCTCGGACGGTGGGCGGGCGCGAGCATCGAGAACGGGACGCCGCGCCTCTTCGAACTCGCGTTCAGCACGGCCGATGACGGCAGCCTCCGCACCGAACTCACGCTCCCGTACAACGGCTACGACCGCTTCCCCTTCGCCTTCACGTTCACCCCGGGCGGCGCCTACGACGGCGTGCTCACGTCCGACCTCTTCGGCGATGCGATGCGCCTCGTCGTCGATCTCGGCGAAGGGCATCTCCGGGGGACGGTGACCGAGGGCGACTCCGTCACCGCGCGCGTCCACCTCCAGAAAGTCGTCGCCTTCGATCTCCCTCCGATTCGAGTGGAGGATCTCACCTTCACAGCCGGGCGCGATACGCTCGCCGGATCGCTCTTCCTCCCCGTCGGCGCGGCCCGTCCGCCCGCTGTCGTCCTCGTTGCGGGACGGGGCTACGGCGCGCGGAGCGAGATGTCGGGGTGGGCGCGGCTTCTCGCGCGCAACGGCGTCGCGGCCCTCGCCTTCGACGGACGCGGTACGGGCCGTTCGACGGGGGACAGCGACGCAGTGACGGGCGAGGACCGGTTCGACGACGTGCGCGCCGCGCTCGACGCGCTGCACACGCGCGGCGACCTCGGGCCGGTGGGGCTGATGAGCAACAGCGCGGGCGGGTGGATCGTGCCCGGCATGGCGGCGGAGCGCGACGACGTGGCGTTCGTCGTCACCCTCGTCGGGCCGGCCGAGTCGCTCGCCGATCAGCAGGGCCACGTCACGACGGCGTTCATGCGCGCCTCGGGCGAGCGCTTCTCGGAGGCCGAGTACGCCGAGGCGTTCGCGTACCAACGGCAGACCGTCGTCTTCGCGCAGGCCGACGCCGCGTGGGCCGACTTCGAGCGGATCAACGCGCCCGCTCGCGCCGCCCGGTGGTCCGAACACGCGCTCATCCCCGACCGCCTCGACGACGCCGACCTCGACTACTTCCGCCGCCGCCGCGCCTTCGCGGCCCCGCCGTGGGACCGCGTGCGCGTGCCCGTCCTCGCCGTCTACGGCGAAGACGATCCCATCGTCCCGCCCGCCGACAACGTCCCGCGCCTCCGCGCTGCGCTTGCCGCGAACCCCGACGTGACCGTGCTCGTGCTGCCCGGCGCCGACCACTCGCTCGCTCGCCCCGTCGCCACAGTCGGAGAGGGTGCGTGGCCCGACCGCTTTTACCGGCCGTGGACGCGGAGCCCGCTGCTCTTCGACACGCTCGTCGCGTGGTTCGGCGATCGGTTCGGTGCGCCGTAGTGCGCGCGTAATGCAATGACGGCCGGGCGCCGTCGTTTTAGAGGAAGCCGCACGGGATCGGGCGAGGCACGGCCCACGCCGGCCGTATCTTCCCCGATTCGATCCTGTGCGCCCCCGCCTTCTTCGGACCCCGCCCGACTTTCATGAAAGGAACCACGATTGACCGGCTCGTCGCGGCCGGCGTCTTCGTCTACGCCCTCGTCCTCTACCTGATGACCGTCGCGCCGACGGCATCGTTCTGGGACTCCGGCGAGTTCATCGCCATCTCACACGGGCTGCAGGTGTCGCACCCGCCGGGCGCGCCGTTCTACATGCTCGTCGGGCGGCTCTTCTCGATGGTGTTGAGCCCGATCCTCGGGCTGTTCATGGAGACGGGCCACATCGCGGTCGCCGTCAACCTCGTGAGCGTCCTCGCGAGCGCGCTCACGGTGCTGCTGACGCACCTCGTGATCGTCCGCCTCGTGCGGATCTGGCAGGGCACGCCCGATACGTGGTCGCCCGTGGACCGGCTCGCGGCGCTCGGCGGCGGCGTGGTCGGCGCGCTGACGTTCGCGGTGACGGACTCGTTCTGGTTCAACGCCGTCGAGGCCGAGGTCTACGCGATGTCGATGTTCTTCACGGCGATCGTGGTGTGGCTGATCCTGCGGTGGCGTGAGGAGAAGCTCGAAGAGGAGGCCGCGCTCCGCGCCGTAGGCGAGCACCCGTTCGGGCTGAAGTCCGACCGCTACCTCGTCCTCATCGCCTACCTCTTCGGCCTCGCGATCGGCGTCCACCTCCTCAACGTGTTGACGCTGTTCTTCATCGCGCTCGTGGTCTACTTCGCCGACTTCGAGCGGCCGGAGTGGACGGTGCAGAGGCGGTGGATCGGGATCGTCGCGGCGGGCGTCGTGGCGTCGGTGATCTTCCTCTTCATCTACCCCGGCCTCGTGCAGGGGCTGCCGAGCCTCGCCGAGTCGTTCGGGAGCCTGACGATGACCCTCCTCGTCGTAGCCGCGGTGTCGGTCGGCGCGGTGTGGTGGACGCAGACGCGGCGGCGGCCCGTCGGCAACCTCATCGCCATCTCCGTCCTGATGCTGCTCGTCGGGTACTCGACGTATGCCCTCATCTTCATCCGCTCCGCCGCCGACCCGCCGATCGACGAGAACGACCCCGAGACGACGGAGGCGATCGTGTCGTACCTCAAGCGCGAGCAGTACGGCGCGACGCCGCTGCTCAAGGGCGCGACGTACGACAACGCCACGCGGCAGTTCACGCGCGACGAGAAGTTCTTCCCCCGCCGCTGGTCGCCGATGCCGCAGCACATCCAGACGTATGCGCAGTTCGACTCCGACGCCGAGTTCTTCTGGAAGTACCAGGTCGGCCACATGTACGCGCGCTACTTCCTGTGGAACTTCGTCGGCAAGACGTCGGACCTGCAGGATGCGCAATGGACGAGCGGGCTCACGCGGACGGCGAGCACGGCCGAGGTCCGTACGCCGAGCGAGCGAGCCAGCTACAACGTCTACTACGGGCTGCCGCTACTGCTCGGCCTCGTCGGGATGATCTTCCACTTCACGCGGGATTGGCGACGGGCGTTCGCCGTGTCGGTGCTGTTCTTCATCACCGGCATCGGGATCATCCTCTACCTCAACCAGACGCCGCTGCAGCCGCGCGAGCGGGATTATTCCTACGTGGCGAGCTTCTTCGCGTACAGCCTGTGGGTGGGGATCGGGGCGACGGGCCTCGTCTCGCTCGTGGCGGGCTCGCTCGCCGAGGCGGGCAAGCGCCGCGGCCTCCAGCTCGGCGCGGCGACGGCCGTGGCGGCGCTCCTCTTCGTGGCCGTGCCGGGGCTGATGCTCGCCGAGAACTACGACGACCACGACCGCTCGGGCCGCTACGTCGCGCCGGACTTCGCGTACAACATGCTGCAGTCGCTCGCGCCGAACGCGATCATCTTCACGAACGGCGACAACGACACGTTTCCGCTGTGGTACCTGCAGGAGGTCGAGGGCGTCCGCCGCGACGTCCGCGTGGCGAACCTCTCGCTGCTGCAGACGCCGTGGTACATCAAGCAGCTCAAGAACCAGTACTCCCGCGACTCGGCGCCCGTCCCGATGACGTTCCCGAACGACCGCGCGGTGGACGACATCCTGCCGGTCCGTTGGGACCCGCGCGAGGTGATGCTGCCCGTGCGCGGGCTCTCGGCTGAGACGCGCGAGCAGCTCGGCAACCCGATTTCCCTCCCGGATTCGATGGTGTGGACCGTGCAGGGCCGGCCCTACGCCCCGGACGTGAACGTGCTCTACGTCAACGACCAGGTCGTGCTCAGCATCCTCGCCGCGAACGCCGCGAACGGGTGGGAGCGCCCGATCTACTTCGCCACGACCGCCGCGCAGGACAGCCAGGTGGACCTCGACGACTACCTCCAGGCCGAGGGCCTCGCCATGCGCGTCGTCCCGATCGAGAACGACGCGATGGGCGGGCGGATCGTGCCCGACGTGCTCGTGGATCGGCTCTCGAAGTTCCGCTTCACGAACCTCGACGACCCCGACGTCTACTTCGACGAGAACATCCGCAACATGATGGACAACTACCGCTCGTCGGTGATCGGCCCGGCCGCGGAGGGGCTCGCCCGGCAGGGGCGGCGGGAGGCGGCGCAGGCGCTCCTCGACCGCGTCGAGGCGGAGATCCCGTTCGAGACGATCCCGCCGGACTTCATCTCGCTCTACACCCTCGCCGAAGCGCATTCCGTGCTCGGCAACAACGACCGCGTGCTCGCCCTCGTCGAGCGCGCCGAGCCGCTCGCGATGGAACAGCTCCAGGCCGCGACGACGCAGCGGGGCATCGAGATCGGCGTGCAGTACTACCAGACGATTCAGTCGCTCTACCTCGACCAGGGCGCGTTCGACCGCGCCGCCACGTTCAGCGGCCAGATCGCCGACGCCCTCGGCGACGAGAACTTCCGGCTCTCGCCCGAGGAGCTCCGGCGGATGTACGAGTCCCGGCTCCCGCGCCCCGCGCCCGCCGAGGCCGAAGCCCCCGCCGGGCAGGGCTGAGCCCCGGCGCTCGACGGACGCCCGCCCGCGCTATCTTCCTCCCGTCCACCCTCCCTCTCCCATCCCAGTGCTCCCCATGCCGTTCACCTTCTCCGACGACGATTTCGACCGCCTCGCCGCCGCCTTCGGCGTCGAACCGAAGCGCGACGGGCCCGTCGTCCGGTTCGAGATGAAAGACGCGGAGAGTGGGCGCCGGCTCGTCCTCGAAATACAGCCCGCCGTCGACCTGCCGGCCGGACTCGCCGACGCCGATGCGCCCACCGGGCTCGTCTCCGTGTACGGGATGAACGCCTTTCTCCAGCTCCAGGGCTGTACCGGCTACATCGCCTCCGAAGAGCTCGGCGAGGCCATCTTCTTCGCGCGCAAGCACGACACGACGAACGGCCTCGTCGTCGAGCGCGGCGCGGGCTGCTCCCTCTACGCGAACGTCGACGATCGCCTGCTGAAGGCGGACTTCACCCAGCTCCCCTCGGAGATCATGATGAGCTCCGTCGCCCTCTCGATGACGGAGACGCTGTTCGGGGACCTGCCGTGAGGGATGCGTGATGGGTGAGGGTGCTGCGATCGAAATCTCCCAGGCGCACCCCGCCCGCTCGCTCGACGAGGCGGCCCTCGCCCGCCTCCTCCAGCACGTCGCCTATGCCGAGGGGTTCGAGCTCCGCTCGCTCGGCGTCGTCCTCGCCGACCACGAGACGGTCCACCGCCTCAACCGCGAGTTCCTCGACCACGACTACGTCACCGACGTGCTCTCGTTCTCGCTCGACGAAGACGCGGCGGCCGAGGGCATCGTCGACGGCGAGGTCTACGTCGACCTCGACACGGCCGCCGAGCGGGCGCCGGAGTTCGGGACGACGTTCGAGGAGGAAGCCCGCCGCTACGTCGTCCACGGCCTGCTCCACCTGATGGGCTACGACGACGCGACCGACGCCGAGCGCGACGCGATGCGCCGGCTCGAAGACACGTATTTAAGAGCGGAAGAACGGACGAGTGGAAGAACGGAAGATTCCTGAATCGACCGTCACGCTCCTTCTTCCCTACTCCCGCTCTTCCCCCCTCCCACTCTTCTGCTCATGCGGCTCCTCATCGTAGAGTCTCCCACGAAGGCTGCTACGCTCGCCGGCACGCTCGGCGCGGCGTACCGCGTGCGCGCCACCGAGGGCCACGTCGCGGACCTGCCGGAGGACGAGTTGGGGATCGACATCGAGGACTCGTTCGAGGCGACGTGGAAGACGGCGAAGGGCAAGCGGAACGTGCTCGCCGCGCTCCGCCGCGACGCTGAGGGGTGCAAGCAGATCCTCCTCGCCACCGACCCCGACCGCGAGGGCGAAGCCATCGCCCGCCACCTCGCCGACGCGCTCGCCCGCACGAAAATCCCCACCGCCCGCGTGTTCTTCCGCGAACTCACGCCTGAAGCTGTCCGCACCGCCGTCGCCCGGCCGCGCTCGCTCGACGCGGACCTCGTGGCCGCACAGCAGGCCCGGCGCGTCGTGGACCGGCTCGTCGGCTACGCCGTCAGTCCCGTGCTCCAGCGCAGCGTCGACAGTCCGAAGCCGCTCTCGGCAGGGCGTGTGCAGACGGCCGCGCTCCGGCTCCTCTGCGAGCGCGAGCGCGCCGTCGCCGACTTCCAGCCCGGCGAGCGGTGGAGCGTGGAAACGGTCTTCCACACGGCCGCGGAGGTCGACTTCCCAGCCCGGCTGCACAAAGCCTACGGGCAGGTGCTCGAAACCGACACGCTCGATCAGGGCGCGGCGTGGCAGCTCGCCGAGGCCGCAAAAGCGAGCCGCTACAGCGTCCGCTCGATCCGCCTCACGACCGACGTACACAAGCCGCCGCCGCCCTTCACCACGGCCGCCCTCCTCCAGTCCGCCTCTGACGTGCTCGGCCTCGAACCGGCCGCGACGATGCGCCTCGCTCAGCAACTCTACGAAGGCATCGAGTTGGAGGACGATGTGCCGTGCGGGCTGCTGACGTATCCCCGGACCGACGGCGTGCACATGGCGAAACCGGCCATCGCGGCGGCCCGCAACGTCATCGCCCGGGATTACGGGACGGCCTATCTCCCGTCGCGGCCCAACAGGCACACCGTCGCGGGGGCCAGCGCGCGCAACGGGCAGGAAGCCCACGAAGCCCTCCGCCCCACCGACTTCGCCCGCTCGCCGAAGAGCGTCCGCAAGTACCTCCGCCCCGAGCAGTACCGGCTGTACGAACTCGTCTACGACCGCGCCGTCGCCAGCCAGATGGCCCCGGCCGTGCTGGAGCGCGCCACGGCGGACGTCGCCGACAGCGGGAACCAGTTCGTCTTCCGCGCCGAGGGCGTCCGCGTCCGCACGCGCGGCTTCCTCCAGTTCGAGGCGGCGCAGCCCGAGGACGCTCCGCTGCCGCCGTCGCTCGAAGAGCGCGAGACCGTGCTGCTCCGCACGATCACGCACGCGCGCCGCGCCACGGTCGCTCCGACGCGCTACACCGAAGCCGGGCTCGTCGGGGCGATGGAGGCCGAGGGCATCGGGCGGCCGAGCACGTACGCCGCCACGCTCGGCACGCTGCGCGAGCGCGGCTACGCGGTCCGCCGCGAGCGCCACCTCCAGCCCACCGACCTCGGCCTCCGCGCCTGCGCCTTCCTTGTCCACCGCTTCCCCGCGCTCTTCGACCTCCGCTTCACCGCACGGATGGAGGCGGGACTCGACGCGATCGCGGCCGGGAAGACGGCGTACCGGCCGATGATGCATGCTTTCTACCACGGCGATCTCCTCCCGGCGCTCCGCTCGCGCGATGCCGCCCCGTCGCTCCCCAACGGGCCCGGCCGCACCGCCGCACGGCGAGGCCCGGCCACCGCCGCCAACGGGGAGCCCGAGTGCGAGCGGTGCGGCAAACCGATGGTCCTCCGCGACGGGCCGCACGGCGCGTTCTACGGCTGCTCCGGCTTCCCGGCGTGCCGGCAGACCCGCTCGTTCGAGCCGCCCGCCCAGACCCGGCCGTGCCCGCGCTGCGGCACCGGCCACATCGTCGAGCGGACGACGAAGCGCGGGCGGCCCTTCGAGGGCTGCTCCGCCTACCCCGCCTGCGACTTCTCGCGGTGGGTCGGCCCCGCTGTCTCCGACTCCGTCAGTTAGTCGCGCCCTTCGCCCGACCCGCTGTCGGATTCACTTGACAAACGGCTTCGGCGGCGGTATTCAGCCTAGTACCTCTCCGTATTTCTCACACCAGTCCAGAGGTACGTATGCAGACCCGCATCACCGCTCGTCACACGGAGCTTTCCGACGGCCTCCGCGCCCACATCGAAGCCTCCGTCTCCAAGCTCGACCGCTACTACAACGGCATCCACGACGCCCACGTCGTCCTCGACGGGCACGAATCCACGAATCCCGGCAAGAAGGTCGAGGTGAAGGTGAACGTGTACCGCCAGACCCTCACCGCGCAGGACGCCGCCGCGACGTACCAGGAAGCCGTGAACGGCTGCGTGCGTCAGCTTCGGCGCCAGGTGATCCGCTACAAAGGCAAAGTCCGCAGCACGGACAAGGACGTGCACCGCTAAGCCGGCGCCCCCTGTCCCCTCGTATGCCCCCGGCTGCCGATGCGGCCGGGGGCTTTCTTGTGCGCTTCTGCTCCCTGCGGCTCCCTCCGGTTCCGTATCATCCCATCGCGCTTCCCCCATCGCCACCCCGCCGCTTCCTCCCACGTCCTTCGCTCGCGATGTCGCGCGTCCTCCAAGTCCTCGCCCTCCTCTTCGTCCTGCTCCTCTTCTTCGTCAGCCTCGAGTTGATGGGCGACTCGTTCAAGCTGATGGGGAAGGGCTTCGCCCGGACCCTGCTCGAAACGACGGCGAACCCCTTCGTGGGGCTCTTCATCGGCATCCTCGCCACGTCGCTCGTCCAGAGTTCGTCCACGGTCACGTCGATGGTCGTGGGCATCGTAGCGGGCGGCGGGCTGACCGTCGCCGGCGCCGTCCCGATCGTGATGGGCGCGAACATCGGCACGAGCGTGACGAACACGATCGTCTCTCTCGGCCACATCACGCGGAAAGACGAGTTCCGCCGGGCGATGGCGGGCGCAACCGTGCACGACTTCTTTAACCTCATGGCCGTCGCCGTGCTGTTCCCGCTGGAGTTGATGACGGGGATCATCTCCTCCACCGCGCACGCCCTCGAAGAAGCCGTCTTCGGCATCGGCGGTACGGACCTGCTGAGCCCCGTCAAAGTCATCACCGACCCCATCGCGGACTGGGTAATCGGCGTGACGAACCAGAATGGGGTCGTCGTGCTATCGCTCGGGGTGCTCGGGCTGTTCGTCGCGCTGCGCTACCTCGTTAAGCTGTTGCGCGCGCTCTTGCTCGGTCGGAGCGAGCGGCTCCTCCACAAGTACGTCTTCGGCCGCCCGGCGGCGGCGTTCGCCTTCGGCATCCTCATCACAATCATGGTGCAGAGTTCGTCGATCACGACGAGCGTGATGGTGCCGATGGTAGGCGCGGGGATCGTAACGGTGGCGCAGATCTTCCCCTTCGTCCTCGGCGCCAACATCGGCACGACGATCACGGCCCTCCTGGCCGCCTTCGTGCTGGCAGCGGGCGGCGGCCCCACGGCCGAGGCAGCCATGACGGTGGCGTTCGCGCACCTCACGTTCAACGTGATGGGCGTGCTCCTCCTCTGGCCCATCCCTGCCTTCCGCCGGACACCTATCTGGCTGGCCGAGAAGCTAGGCGAGTACGCCGTGAAGAACCGGGCGTACGCCTTCGGCTACATCGCGCTCGTGTTCTTCATCCTGCCGATCCTCGTCATCCTCGCCACGCGCAACCTCGACACGTCGTTCTACAGCGACGCCCCGCCGGCCGAGCCGCCCGACGCCATCGAGCTCGTGGACCCGCCGCCGCCGGAGCCGTGAGGTCGGGTTCGGCTACGCCATCTTCCGCAGCGCCTCGACGACGCGCGTGACGTGCTTCGCCGTCTGCATGATGTAGAAGTGCACCGACGGCACGCCCCGGCTCATCAGCTCCTCGCTCTGCGCCTTCGCCCACTCGACGCCGACCTCGGCCACGCGGTCGGGCGAGGCGGACTCAACCTCGGCCGCGAGCGCCTCGGGAATCTCGACGTGGAAGTTGCTGGGGAGCGAGTGGAGGTGCCGCTTCGTCGTGAGAATCTTGATGCCGGGCACGATCGGCACCGTGATGCCGACCTCGCGGCAGCGCTCGACGAAGTCGAAGTAGTGCCGGTTGTCGTAGAACATCTGCGTGACGATGTAGTCGGCGCCGGCGTCCACCTTCCGCTTGAGGTCGAGCACGTCCCACGTCGGGTTCGGCGACTGGAAGTGCTTCTCGGGGTAGCCCGCGACGCCGATGCAGAAGTCCGTCGGTGCGCCGTCGATGAGCTCTTCGAGGAACTTGCCCCGGTTCATCGACTGGATCTGGCCGACGAGGTCGCACGCCGTGTCGTTGACGGAGCGGTGCGGGCCGAGCTTTTTGGGCGTGCCCTTGTCGTCCCCCCGCAGCGCCATCACGTTGCGGACGCCGAGGTATTGGAGCTCGATGAGGGCGTCCTCGGTCTCCTCGCGCGTGAAGCCGTGGCAGAGCAGGTGCGGCACGGTGTCGATCCCGTAGCGATACTGGATGGCCGCGCAGAGGCCGAGCGTGCCAGGCCGTTTCCGCTTGACGTGGCGGCGGATCGTGCCGTCGGGCATCTCTTCGTAGTAGACCTGCGCCGAGTGCCCCGTCACGTCGATGAACGGCGGCTCGAACGGGAGGAGCTGCTCGACGATGTCGAAGACGCCTTGCAGCGAGCCGCCGCGCACGGGCGGGATGATCTCGTACGAGATGAGCGGCTCCGTGGCGCGCTCGAAATGCTCGGTAACTTTCATGGGGTATAGGTTGGGGGTTCGCGGTTCGAGGTGATGGGCGTTCACTCCGAACCCACAACCCAGAACCTCAAACCTAGTTGCGTCGCCGGTAGACGTCTTCGATCCACGCTTCAGGGATGCCGTGGGAGCAGCCACCGGCGTGGTGGTACGGCCGGGCGAGTTCACGCACGTGCAGGCGCATGTCGTCGCGGATCTCGCGGAACCCGACGTGGACGACCTCCCCGCGTGCGCGCGCCGCGTGCCGCTCGGCCGCTTCATCCCGGATGAATGGCAGGGGCCGCTCGGGGAAGAGCACGCGGTACATCGCCACCGCCGACCAGACCGCCATCAGCACCGCCACCGGCACGGCGGCCACGACGAGAGCGGAGAGGGCGGCAGCGGGGACCATGGCCGATCAGGGGGCAGGCGGCGCCCCGATGAGTGCGGTGTCACCCGGCAGCACGAGCGGCTGCGCTTCGAAGGCGGGCTGAAGCTCCTGCGTCCGCTGCTGCAACTGTAGCTCCTGCATCTCCACCTCGTCGATCGCCGTCGCCGACCGCTCGTCGAAGGTGTCGCGGAAGCCGGTGTCGAGGAAAGTGAAGATGAAGAACACGGCGAGGAAGACGAGGCTGAGCGAGAAGGCGAGCGCGTTCACCTTGTTGTCGTACTTCAGCGCCATGAAGAACATGGCGACGAGCGTCGCCTTGACGCCCGCAATACCGAGCGCGACGGGCACGCTGAGCGCACCGAGGTGGATCGTCCCCGACCGCTCCATCAGCCCGAGCACGACGGTGAGGATCGTGAGGAAGATGAGCGCGCCGAACACCTTCAGCAGGATGCCGGACGAGAGGATGTGGTGCCCGTGATGCCCGTGGTCGGCGGGGTCATGCGCGGACGTGTCGTGGGGGTGGTCAGCCATAGTTGGAAGCGTGATGCGTACTACGTGATCTCAGAGGAAACGGTGATGCTCAGTCTCACGCATCACGTTTCACTCGTCACGAAATGAGGTACATCAAGGGGAAGAGGAAAATCCAGATCACGTCCACGACGTGCCAATAGAGCCCGACGTTCTCGATCGGGGTGTACCACGCGTCGGAGTATTTGCCGCGCCACGTCTTGACCGCGAGGATGGTGATCGCCACCATGCCGATGAGCACGTGGAGGCCGTGGATGCCGGTCATCACGTAGTAGATCGAGAAGAACAGGCCGGCGCGCTGGTTGTGGAGTCCGTGACTCCCCAGCCCGTGCACCTCGACGACGGCCTGGTCGACGCGGCCCGGGTCGTCTACGGCCGGCGTATCGTGCGCGGCAGCCCCGCCGTGCTCGCCCGCCGCGATGTTCGCATCGCCGAGGCCGGGGAGCGTGAACTCCGTGCCCTCGGCGTAAACCATGTTCGCGCCGGGGTAGATGCCGAGCTCGAACTTGTGCGTGTACTCGAAATACTTCACGACCATGAACATACCCGCGAGCGCGACCGTCGTGACGAGCAGCCAGAAGCAGAGCTTCTTGTTGTTCATCTGGATCGCGCGGATCGACCACGCGACCGTCAGCGAACTCGCGAGGAGGACGGCGGTGTTGACCGCGCCCATGATCGTGTCGAGCTGCGAGCTCGCCTCGACGAAGAGCTCGGGGTACATCGCGCGGTAGATCCCGTAGGCGACGAACATGCCGCCGAAGAGGAGGATCTCCGTCACGAGGAAGAGCCACATCCCCAGCTTCGCCGCGTCGAACTGCTGCTCGGAGGAGACGAAGTAGTGCTTGAGGTGCGGCGGGTGGTCCGCCGCGTGGGCGTGCCCGTGGCTCCCCGCGTGCGGGTCGTCGACGGTGACCGAGGTCGGGTGAACAGCCATGATGCAGAGGTTACGTCGGGGCGCCGCAGCGCCCCGACGGGATGATTAATCGTGCTTCGATTTCGGTTGCGCCAGCCCGAGGTCGACGGACTTGTGCATCTCCTGCGGCCCGCCCTGCTCGGGGTTCGGGACCGGAGCGGGCATGCCGGGCACGCGGCCCGCGCTGCCGTCGCCGCCCGTGCCGTCGCCGGAGCCGTCGCCCGCGAAGAGCGCGTCGTAGTCGTAGGGGCCGTGCGTGACGAGCGGCGTGCGGTGGAAGTTGTGGTGGTCCGGCGGGCTCGTCGTGTGCGTCCACTCCAGCGTCGCCGCGCCCCACGGGTTGCCGGGCGCGGGCTTGCCACGGAACAACGACCATATCATGTTGCCGAGCACCATCAGCAGCCCGAGCCCGAGGAACCACGAGCCGACGGTCGAGACCATGTGGAGGTCGTGGTACTGGTCGAGATAGGTGAAGTAGCGGCGCGGCATGCCCTGGCTGCCCAGGACGAACTGCGTGAAGAACGTCATGTTGAAGCCAAAGAACGCGACCACGGCCGAGATCCGGCCCCACCGTTCGCTCATCATCTTCCCGAACATCTTCGGCCACCAGTAGAACAGCCCGCCGATCATCGCGAACACCGTCCCGCCCATCATCACGTAGTGGAAGTGGGCGACGATGAAGTACGTGTCGTGGAGGTGGATGTCCACGCCGATCGCGCCGACCATGATGCCCGTCAGCCCGCCGATCGTGAAGAGGAACAGGAAGGCGAGCGCGTAGAGCATCGGCGTCGCCAGCCACACCGAGCCCTTGTACATCGTCGCCACCCAGTTCAACACCTTGATGCCGGAGGGCACGCCGATGAGGAACGTAATGACGGAGAACACGATCGACGAGAGCGGGCTCTGGCCGGAGACGAACATGTGGTGGCCCCACACGAAGAACCCGAGCATGGCGATCGCCACCGATGAGAGCGCGATCGCGCGGTAGCCGAACACCTTCTGCCGGCTGAACACGCCCATCAGCTCCGAGATCACCCCGAAGGCGGGGAGAATCATGATGTAGACGGCGGGGTGGCTGTAGAACCAGAAGAAGTGCTGGAAGAGCACGGGGTCGCCGCCGAGCGCCGGGTCGAAGATGCCGATGTTGAGGAACCGCTCCATCGCGAGGAGCAGCATCGTGATGCCGATGACGGGCGTGGCGAGGATCTGCACGATCGAGACGGCATAGAGCGCCCAGATGAAGAGCGGCAGCCGGTTCCACGTCAGCCCCGGCGCGCGCATCTTGTGGATCGTGACGATGAAGTTGATCCCGGTCAGGATACTCGCGAAGCCGGCCACGAAGACGGCGAGCGTCATCGGGAGCACGGCCGTGTTCGTCGTGTCGGAGTACGGCGTGTAGAACGTCCAGCCCGTGTCAATGCCGCCCGTGAAGATGGCGTAGAGCGCGATGCTCGCGCCGGCGAGGAAGATGTAGTACGAGGCGAGGTTCAGCTTGGGGAACGCCACGTCT
Source organism: Rhodothermales bacterium (assembly GCA_039944855.1). NCBI lineage: Bacteria > Pseudomonadati > Rhodothermota > Rhodothermia > Rhodothermales > Rhodothermales bacterium. The sequence goes on from JBDUXZ010000002.1 coordinate 22,610, forward strand.
TTGGCGCCGAGCTGGATCGGAAGCGCGAAGTTGCCCAGCGACGCCGGGATGCTAGGCACGATGAAGAGGAACACCATCACCACGCCGTGGAACGTGAACAGCCGGTTGTACTGGTCCGCCGTGAGGAAGTCGGAGCCGGGGTTCATCAGCTCGGCGCGCACGCCGAGCGCGGCAATCCCGGCGACGGCGAAGAAGAGCGAGACCGTGAAGAGGTACATCACCCCGATCCGCTTGTGGTCGACCGTCGTCGCCCACGCTTTGATCGTCGGCCATACGCGGGCGAAGCCGCGCACGTCGGGGCCGGGACCCGGTTCGAGGAGGTAGTGGTGGACGGGCTCGTGACCGGGCGGGTACGCCCGCGTGGCGGGCTCCGTGCGGACAGGGGCGGTGGCGACCGTGCTCATAGTTCGGCTCTGCGTTATCGTGGAGGGGTCAATCGTCGCCCCCTACGGTCTATTCGGCGGGAACGGGTTCGGCGGCGGGATCAGCAGCAGGGACCGCAGCGCTATCGGCGGGGGCGGCGGTGCTGTCGGAGGCGGCAGCAGCTGCGGCGTCCTCGTCCGACCAGTCGCCGTTGATCTCGCGGATGTAGGCGACGATCCCGGCGAGTTGGCGCTCGGTGAGGTTCGGGTACGCCGGCATCGCCGCGTTCTCGTATCCCTGTACGATGTGGGCCTGCGGTGCAACGATGGACTCAACCGTGTAGTTCGCGTCCATCACCGCGCTGCCGCCGTCCGCGAAGGGGCGCACCTCGCCCCACGTCCCGAGCCAGCTCGGCCCGACCTTCGCGGAGCCGTCGATGGAGTGGCACGCGTTGCACGCCTGCTGCGTGTAGAGCTGCTCGCCTAGGCGCGGGAGCGGGAGGTCGTCGCCGCCGCCGCCGGTCTGGAGCCACTCGTTGAACGTGCCCCGGTCCACGGCGATCACCTTCGCGTACATCTCCGAGTGGCTCGTCCCGCAGTACTCCGTGCAGAAGACCTGATACTCCCCGGCCTCCTTCACCTCGAACCAGACCGTCGTGTACCGGTTGGGCACCGCGTCGTGCTTGACGCGGAACGAGGGGATGTAAAACGAGTGGAGCACGTCCGTCGACGTCATCACGAGCTGCACCGGCTCGCCGACGGGCACGTAGAGGTCGCCGACGCTCGTGGAGCCGTTGGGGTACTCGAACTCCCACAGCCACTTCTTCCCGACGACGCGGATTTCGTACGAGTTGTCCGGCGCGATCCCCGCGCTGACGAACGTTTGGAAGCCCCAGAAGAACACGACGAGGACGAGGAGCGACGGGATGATCACCCACGACAGCTCCAGCCACTTGCTCGGGTGCACCTCGACCGGTCGGTCGGCGTGCGAGCGGCGGCGGTACTTCCACGCGTAGTACACCATGTAGAACGTGACGCCCGCCATCACGACGACGCTCGCCCACAGGATGAAGTTGAAGAGGGCGTCGATCTCGTGCGCCGTCGTCGACGCCTGAGGCGGCAGCCAGAAGGTTCCTTTGTCTTCCATAGTGTTGAGAATGTAGCCGTGCTTGCGGGGCTAACGACGTGCCCTGCCCAGTAAAGTGAAGCTAAACGCCGGCGGTGTCAAGAGGGCGTCAGCGTCGGGTCCGCCGCGTCGAGTCGGGTGCTCTCACGGCGCCAGAAAAACAGGAGGAAGCCACCGAGCAGGATGAGCGTCAGCACGCCGCCGACTTTCATCGCATTCGTCGCGTGAAGGACGTAGGAGCCGGCGTCGGGGTCGTACTGAAAGCAGTAGAGGATGAGTTGGTCGAGCGGCGAGGCAATTGTGCCGCTGCCCGCTTCGAGCACAGCCGTGCGGAAGTCGCGCGGGTGGAACTCGAGGCCGTAGAGATAGCGCGTGATGACGCCTTCCGGGCTGATGAAGTAGACGGCAGCGGTGTGCGCGAACTCCTGCTGCCGCTCGTTCCACTCGAAGCCGAAACCGATCTCGTCGGTGATCCGGTCGATGCTCTCCTGCGAGCCGGTGAGGAAGTACAACCCCTCGGCGGCCTGCGCCCCGTCGAAGCGGGCGAGGTAGCGCTCTCGGACCTCGGCGGCCCGCTCAGGCGTGTCGCGCGGGTCGAACGAGATCGCGAGCGCCTGATAGTCGTCGCCGAGATCGAGGCCGGCCTCCCGCATCGCCGTCGTCATCCCGTCGAGGATGAGACTGCACAGCATCGGGCAGTTGTGGTAGACGAAGGCGACGGCGACGGGCCGTTCGCCGTCGAAGTAGTCGCCGAGCGTGACGGCGTTGCCTTCGGAATCGACGAACGCGATGTCAGACGACACCGTCTCGCCGAGGTGCTCTTCGATGCCGACGCCGTCGAGCTCGTCGGGGATCTCACCGGGCGTCTGCGCTACAGATCGGCCGGCTGTGGTCAGCAGGACCACGGCGAACAGGCAGGCGATCAGAGCGCGTAGCGTCATCATCTATCAGCGATCTTCGGGTTCTTCCGTCGGAGGTACATCGGTCTCTGCTTCAACGTCCGAGCCTTCTGCTTCCGTGCCCGGCCCGAGGTCGACGCCCGGCTGCGGGATCGTCTGCTCGCGCTGGATCAGGCTGTCGTAGCCGAGCGCGTCGAGTTCGTACTCCCGGACACCGACTTCCGACTCGCGGATGGCGTCGAGGTAGAGCGTGCTGAAGTTGTCGGGCGCGGGGACGACCCCGTCGCTCCCCTCCTGTTGGGCGTAGTACGCTTCGGACACCTGGCTCATCGCTGCGCCGATGGGGAGCCGGTACAGGCTATCGGTGCGGCTGTAGTTCTCCATCTCGGCGGCCACGCGCTGGACCTCGCGCAACTCCGGGTACAACACGACGGCGTCGCGCTCGACGGTCTTCTCGTCGGCGACTTCGGCCACGAGGAAAAACACGCCGAACACGGCGAGGCCGAGCGTGATCGCCGTCGCGAGCATGATCGAGAAGATCTGCGCGGCTTCGACGCCCTCGCCTTCGGCCCCGAGGCGCTCCGCCTCGGCCTGGGCGTCGGGATCCCCCGTCACCTCCGCCGACACCTCGGCCGCCGATGCCTCCATCAACCCCTCGATGGGACCGAGTTCTTCCTGCTGATCGGGGCGCACTTCCCCCCTCGCTTCGGGCCGGGTGTGCGCATCCGGCGCGGGCGTCGGCTCTCCGCGATGCGGGTCCGGGGTGGGGCGGGGCGTGCCCTGAGGAGTATCGGAGTCGTGGTCAGCCATGGTGATGCAGGGTAACACGCGACGGGCGCGTCCTTGTTTTCAATAAAAAGTGAAAGCGGAATGAAACGTGCCGCTGCCCCCATCTGGGGGCCATCCCGCTCTCGAACCGGCGCTGCTTACACGTTCTGGAAGCGGAGGGAAAACGCGTAGTACGGATCGTTGTACGGCGTGATGCTGTGCCGCGACGCCCGCCACAGCGTAGCCCCCGTGAACACGCCGACCATCCCGAGCCAGAGTGTGATGTCGGTCCACGTAAGAGCCGCGTGTGCGTACGCCTCGTTATCGGTGGCGACGTAGAGGTTCGGCTTGATGAGCCACCACAGGTCGACCCAATGCATCACGAGGAGCCACACGCACATCACGGCGAGGACGGGATAGAGGCGCTTCGTGAAGCGGGGGATCAGGATGAAGAACGGCAGGATGAAGTGGAACCAGATGAGGGCGACGGTGACCGTCTCCCACCCGTGCGTCATCCGGTGCGTGAACCAGACCGTTTCTTCCGGGAGGTTGGCGTACCAGATCAGCATGTACTGGCTGAAGGCGATGTACGTCCAGAAGACGGTGAACGCGAAGAGGTACTTGCCGAGGTCGTGGTAGTGCTCCTCCCCCACTTCGAGCTTGAGCATGCCAGTCTGCCGGTAGGCCAGCGCCATGAGCGTCGTGGCCGCGATGCCGGCGAGGAACGCCCCGGCGAAGAAGTAGACGCCGAACATGGTCGAGAACCAGTGCGGGTCGAGGCTCATCACGAGGTCGTACGACGCGAAGGCCGTCGTGACGGCGACGAGCGGGATGCCCCACGCGCTGACGCGGCGGAGGTCGGCGCCGACATCGGCGCGCGGCTCGGTGTCCTGTCGCACGGAGATGCGGTAGAGCTTCGTCGAGACGATGATCCACGCCGCGAAGTAGACGACGATGCGGACGTAGAAGAACGGGAGGTTGAGGTAGCCCTGCTTGCCGGCAATCACCGCGTCGTAGTGCGGGTCGAGCGGGTCGAAGAGCTCCGCGTGCGTCCAGTGGTAGAGATCGTGCATCGTAGACGGCAACAGCAACGGGAGGCCGAGGATCGCCAGCAGCCAGAAGTTCGCCATCAGCATCTCGGGAAAGCGGCGGACGGCCGTGACCCACTTCGCGCGGGGGACGTGCTGGAACATCACGAAGAAGAGGGCGCCGATCGACACCGAGAGGCAGAACACCCACGCCGTGAGGTACGAGTACCAGAACGAGTAGTGGTCGCCGAAGAGCCCGACGAGGCTCACGAGCAGGAGCGCGGCGCCGAGGGCGAGCGGAACGAGCCACGCGCGCGAGTCCGCCGTGAACTGGTACTTCCGCGCGACGCGCTCGCGGTCGGCGGCCACGGGGTCGATGATGCGGGTGAAGAGGCTCATGCTGGAAGCGGTGAGGCGGGGTGAGGGTCGGAAGGCGACTCGCCCTTACGGCTGGATGGTGACGTTGGGGTTGTACGCCTCGAGCTGGTCGCGGATCGGGGCCGGGACGTCGCCCGCGCCCGCGTTCTGCGAGCGCTGGAGGGCACGGATGTAGCTCACGATCGCCCAGCGGTCGGGCACGGAGATCTGGTGCGCGTAGCTCGGCATGCTGCGGACGCCGTTCGCGATGGCGTCGTAGAAGTAGCCGTCGGCGCGGGCGCGGAGCGCGTCGGTGTGGTAGCTGGGGGCCGGGACGTAGCCGTAGCCCTGCCCGCCGTTGCCGACCATGATGATGCCGAGCCCATCGCCCGAGTAGCCGTGGCACGGCGTGCAGAAGATGTTGTAGCGCTCCTGCCCGCGCGCGAGCACGGCCGGGGTGACTTCCATCGGGATCGCCGGCACGTACGCGCCGTCGGGCGTGCGGCCGAGGAAATACGGAGCGTTCTCCGACGTCCGCAGCCCGGTCCGCTTGACGGTGCCGGGGACGGTCGGCCGCATCGCCGCGTCGTCGGCGAAGAAGGGGTTGGCCTCCTGCGCCTCGAAGGACTCCTGGAAGTCCATGTTGAGGTTGGGGTGGATCGGCGGGTTCTCCGAGTGCATCCCGCGGCACCCGCCGAGGGCGGAGCCGAGGCCGATCGCGGCGGCGAGGAAAAGCGTGGTTCGCATCATATCACGTTGGAAGCGAGCAGGGGGACGGAGGGCGTAGCGCCTCCTCAGATCGCGCGTGTGGTGTGGGGCGGCGGGGGCGCAGCGGGCGGCGCGTCGTCGACCGTCACCACCTCGCCGCGCTCGTCGAGGTCGTAGGCGCCGTCGTGATCGACGTACTCGACGCCGAGGGCGCCGTGGTCGCGGAGGAGCGCGGCCGTCGCAGCCCGGTCGAACTGCTTGTCGCCCTGCGCGACCTGGAGGAAGAAGCCGTCGTCGGTGGCGCGGGCGAAGCGCTGCGAGTAAAAGAGCGGGTTGTACGGCTTCGGCAGGCCGTTGAGCGCGAACATCCCGCCGACGGCCGCGAGCGCGGAGAAGAGGATCGTCAGCTCGAACGCGATCGGCACGCTCGGCTCGACCGAGAAGAACGGCTTGCCGCTGATGTTGAGCGGGTAGTCGACGGCGCCCATCCACCACTGCATGAGGAAGGCGAGGGCGCAGCCCGTGAGCCCGCCGCCGATCACGAGGTAGCCGAGCTTCGAGGGGCTCAGCCCCATCGCGCGGTCCATCCCGTGGATCGGGAACGGCGAGAACGTGTCGATCTGCGTGTAGCCCGCGCGGCGGACCGACTCCACGGCCTCGACGAGGTCGCCGGGGTTCGAGAACTCCGCGAGGAGGCCGACGTGCTTGTCGGCGCGGGCACGGAGGGCGTTGTCGATGAAAGCGGGGAGTGCCATAAGAGGTTTGGGGTTTGAGGTTTGGAGTCTTGGGTTCTCATTCTCGAACCTCGAACCCCAAACCCACAACCGATAACTAGCCTTTGTTGTCCTGCTCGGTGGCGGCAGTGCGGTAGGCGACGCGCGGCTCGGCCGGGGCACCGTCGGTCGCGCCGTGGCCGTCGCCGTGGGTGTGGTAGAAATGCGGGTCGGCCTGCGGCGTCACGGCCTTCACCTCGGAGATCGCTACCATCGGGACGAAGCGGAGGAAGAGGAGGAAGAGCGTGAAGAACAGCCCGAACGTGCCGATGTACGTCGCCACGTCGACGATCGTCGGCGAGAAGTAGTCCCACGACGAGGGGAGGTAGTCGCGGTGGAGGCTGGTCACCGTGATGACGAAGCGCTCGAACCACATCCCGATATTGACGACGATCGAGAGCGCGAACATGACGGGGATCGAGCGGCGGAACCGCTTGAACCAGAAGAGCTGGGGGAAGACGAGGTTGCACGTCATCATGATCCAGTACGCCCACGCGTACGGCCCCGTCGCCCGGTTGAGGAAGGCGAACTGCTCGTAGACCACGCCGGAGTACCACGCGATGAAGAACTCCGTGATGTAGGCGAACCCGACGATCGTGCCCGTGACGAGGATGATCACGTTCATCTTCTCGAGGTGGTCGAGCGTGATGAGGTTCTCGAGGTTGTACACCTTCCGCGCGACGATCATCAGCGTCACCACCATCGCGAAGCCGGAGAAGATGGCGCCGGCGACGAAGTAGGGCGGGAAGATCGTCGTGTGCCAGCCGGGCACGATGGAGATGGCGAAGTCGAAGGAGACGACGGAGTGGACCGAGAGCACGAGCGGCGTCGCGAGGCCGGCGAGGATGAGGTAAGCCTTCTCGTAGTGGCGCCAGTGGCGGTTCGAGCCGGTCCAGCCCATCGAGAGGATGCCGAGGATTTTGGCGCGGAGGTTCCGGCCCTGCGCCACGGCGCGGTCACGGAGCGTGCCGAGGTCGGGCACGAGGCCGACGTACCAGAACAGGAGCGAGACCGTGCCGTAGATCGACACCGCGAACACGTCCCAGAGCAGCGGCGACTTGAACTGCGGCCACATCGCCATCTGGTTCGGGAGCGGCAGCGTCCAGAAGATCACCCAGACACGCCCCACGTGGAACGTCGGGAAGACGAGGGCGCAGGCGACGGCGAAGAGCGTCATCGCCTCGGCGGCGCGGTTGATCGAGGTCCGCCAGCGCTGGCGGAAGAGGAAGAGGATGGCCGAGATGAGCGTCCCGGCGTGGCCGATGCCGACCCACCACACGAAGTTGACGATGGGCCAGCCCCACGCCACGGGCACGTTGTTGCCCCAGACGCCGACGCCGTTCCACACCTGGTAGGCGAGGGCGAGCCCGAGGATCATCAGCCCGCCGAGCGCGGCGCTGAAGGCGATGAGCCACCCGACCGGCGTCTTCTTCTCGGAGTGGTACGAGACCATCTCCGTGATGTCGTGGAACGAGAGGTTCCCCTTGACGAGGCGCTCGTCCTCGAGGAGGAAGTGCTCGTCGTGGTTACCGGTGTGGGTCGTTGCGGTCGTTGCCACAGGATCAGGCGATGGGTGAGCGCGCACCGTCGTGCGCAAGGTAGGGGCGCAGCACGCTGCGCCCGTACGGATCAGGCGTCGAGGTCGTGCGTCGGGACGGGCTGGACCGTCTCGGGCTGCGGGCGCAGGAGCGCGTCGAGCGTCGGGTTCGGGTTGCGGAGGCGCGCGAGGTAGCTCAGGCGCGGCTTCACGTTGAGCTCTTCGAGCAGCTCGTAGCGCCGGCCGTTCCGCTTCATCTGCGAGACGAGCGAGTCCGGGTCCGAGATGTCGCCGAAGACGATGGCGTTCGTCGGGCACGTCTGCTGGCAAGCCGTCTGCACCTCGCCATCGTTCATCCCGCGGTCCTCGATGTGGGCCACGCGCTGGGCGCCGCGGATGCGCTGGATGCACCACGTGCACTTCTCCATCACGCCGCGGAAGCGCATCGTCACGTCGGGGTTCATCGCCATCTGGAGCTCGAGCGGGAGCGTCTTCGTCCAGTTGTAGAAGTTGAACCGGCGGACCTTGTACGGGCAGTTGTTCGAGCAGTAGCGCGTGCCGATGCAGCGGTTGTACGTCATCTCGTTGAGCCCGTCCGGGGAGTGGCTCGTGGCCGAGACCGGGCAGACGCTCTCGCACGGCGCGTACTCGCAGTGCTGGCACATCATCGGCTGCATCACCATGTCCGGCGACGGGCCGTACTCGCCCACGCCCTCGGTCTCGAACGGGTCGTCGGTCCACTCGCTGACGTAGTAGCGGTCCATCCGCAACCAGTGCATCTCGCGGCCCCGGCTGACCTGGTCCTTGCCGACGACCATGATGTTGTTCTCGCTCTGGCAGGCGACGACGCACGCGTTGCACCCGGAGCACGCGTTGAGGTCGATCGTCATCCCCCACTGCTGGTCCGAGTACATCGCCTCGCCGATGCGGGGGTCGCTGGCGGGGCTGTCGTCTTCGCCCCACGCCGGCGGGTAAATCTCCCACGGCGTGTCTTCGATGGGCTTGACCTCGCTGCGGGGGAAGCCGGTCTCGCGGTACTCCTCCAGCGACGCCATGCGGACGATCGGGCGGCCCTCCATCGAGCCGTGGTCCTGCGTCGTGGCGATCTGGTAGCCGTCGCTGACGATCGCGACTTCGGCGGCGGGGATGACGGGGGCGCCGTCGGTGCCCCGGAGAAGCGCGGCGTTGGCCTTCGCACCGATGCCGTTCGCGACGGGGCCGGGCCGGTAGACGTCGGCGTCCTTGTCGAAGAGGCGGGCGAGGAGGTTGCGGTCGGTGATGAGCCGCTCGGTCTCGAGGTCGCGCCCGAAGCCCATCGTCACCGTGATCGAGTCGTTGGGGTGGCCGGGCTGGATCCACGCCGGCACCTCGATCACCTGATCGCCGACGCGGATCCCGATGATGCTGGTGTAGACGTTGCCTGACTCGACGGGCCCGCCTTCGAACGAGCCCTCGACGGCATCGATGCCGAGGCGGGCGGCCGTGACGGCGCTCATCTGCGCGACGGCGTCCCACGTCACTTTCGTGACCGGGTCCGGCAGCTCCTGCATCCACGCGTTGTTCGAGAAGAACCCGTCGTGCAGCCTCGGGTCCGGCCGGACGACGACTTCGAGCGCGCCCTCGACGGGCACGGGGAGCCGGGCGAGGGAGCCGGAGCCGCCCGCGCCGCCGGCGACGGCCGCGTACTGCGTGCCGGGGAGGAAGCCGTTGTGGAGGAGCGTCCGCCACGCATCTTCGAAGTTGCCGGAGAGCAGGCCCTGCGCGCGAACCGTCTCGCGGACGAGGTCGTAGCCCGCCGTGTCGGTGCCGGTCACGAGCGCGCTCAGCACTTCGGTCTCGGAGTGGGCGGCCTCGTAGAGCGGCGCGATGAGCGGCTGGATGACGGAGTACGTCCCATCATAGGCTCGGCCGTCGCCCCACTGTTCGAGGTAGTGCGTGCGCGGGAGGTGCCACGTGGCGAGCCGCGCCGTCTCGTCGCGGTGCGAGCCGAGGTGGATCGAGACGGGGACTTCGGCGAGCGCAGCGGCGAAGCCGAGCGCGGGCGGCGCGTCATAGACCGGGTTTACGCCGATCATCACGAGGGCGTCGACGGCGCCGGCGCCCATCTCGCGGACGAGCTGCTGCATGGCCTCGGCCTGCGGCACGGCGGACTCGGCGCCGGTGTCGAGGTACTGCACGGCGCCGTTGCTGAATTGGGTGTTGAGCCGGGCGCAGAGCGCCTGGATCGCCGGCGGCTGCGTCGGCCCGGCGACGAAGACCGTAGCCCCGGCGCGGGCGTCCTCGACGATCGCGCGGACGACGGGGTGCTCGGCCATGAGCTGGCCGGCGGCCCCGGCCTCGCCCATCCCGAGCCCGGCGGCGACGGCGGCGGCGAAGAACGGGATCGCGCCCGCCTTCATCGGCACGCGGTGGTCGGCCATCCCGCCGGTCGGCGTGTAGGCACTCTCCACGACGTAGAGCCGGCTCATCTCGTCGGTCGGCTCCAAGACGCGGCGGCTCTGGGCGTACTCGCGCGCGTTGTAGACGGCGTTCTCGGTCGAGAGGAAGTCGGCGTCGAACGAGACGATGGTCTGGGCCTGCGAGAAGCGGTAGAGCGGGCGGAGCGGGCGGCCCGCCGCCTCCTGTACGCCGAGCGACGCGGTGTCTTCACCGATGCCGCGATACGTGACCCAGCGGGCGTTCGGGTTCTGCGCGAGGAGCTGGTCCCGCAGCCGGAGCACCGTCGGCGACGACGTGGGCTCGGAGAGGACGACGAGGCGGCGGCCCTGCAGCTGCCGCGTGAACCCGACGAAGTCGACCCAGCTCGCGTCACCGGTCTCGCGGCGCATCGTGCGCGAGCGGTCGGGGTCGTAGAGGTTGAGGATGCTCGCCTGCGCGAAAACGTCGGCCGCGCCCCGGTTCATCGGGTGCTCGGGGTTACCATCCACCTTCGTCGGGCGCCCTTCGTGGCTCTCCACGAGGAGGCCCTGCACGTAGCCGCCCATCGGCATCGCCGTGGCATAGAAGTTCGGGATGCCGGGGACGATGTCCTCGGGCTTGCGCGCGTACGGCAGCACGGCCTCGACGGGGCGGCGGCACCCGCTGAGCCCGACGCCCGCCATCGCCATCGACGCGCCCATGATCTTCATGAACGAGCGGCGGCTCGGTCCGGGGTCGCCGTCGAGTTCGCTGCGGTCCGTGGCGGCGGGGTGGAACTCGTCTTTGACGATGGCCCGGTGCCCGGCGGCGTTGCGCAGGTCGGCCTGGCTGCGCCAGAACTTCGGCTGGCCGTCGGCTGCGACGTCGGACGAGGAGAGGATATCGAGTTCGATCATGGGTGAGGGTTTGAGGTTCGAGGTTTGGGGTTATGGGTTCGAGACCCCAAACCCACAACCCCAAACTCACAACTCAATAGTGACAGGCGGAGCAGTTTTCCGGCGGGTTGATGCCTTCGGCCTCGATGCGCGCGAGGTTCGCCGCGAGGTAGGCGCGGTACGACTCGTCGGTCTCGCGGACCTCCTCGGCGTAGCCCATCGCCGTCACGAGCTCGGGGTCGCGGAGGTGCTCCTCGGGCGCGCGGTGGCACTCGAGGCACCACGCCATCGACATCGGACTGACCTGGTAGACGACGGGCATCTGGTCGATCCGCCCGTGGCAGCTCTCACACCCGACGCCGACGGCGACGTGGTTGGCGTGCGGGAAGCGGGCGTAGTCGGCGAGGTGGTTCACCTGCACCCACTCGATGGGCTCGCCCGTGGCCCAGCTCTCGCGGACGGGCAGGAGGGCGAGCGACTCCGACTTGATCTGCGCGTGGCAGTTCATGCACGTCTGCGTCGGCGGGATGTTGGCGTGGGGCGACTGCTCGACGGCGCTGTGGCAGTAGCGGCAGTCCATCCCGAGCTGGCCGGCGTGCAGCGCGTGGCTGTACGGCACGGGCTGCGTGGGCTGGTAGCCGACCTCGTAGAACTCGGGCGAGAAGTAGTACCAGATCAGGCCGATGAGGAGGACGCCGCCGCCGAGCGCTCCGAAGAGCGAGAGCGCCGGGTACGTGTTTGCCTTGCGGGGGAAGAGTTGGGCCATCAGACGCGATGCTTCGGGTGAGCTTCGGGAGCCGGAGGAAGGGGGGCGAGCCGGCAGCAGACGAAGGTAGAAGGGGATGCGGGAACCCGCATTGAAGATACTTAGAAAAGCCTTTTCACGCGGGCACGAAAGGCCGAACTCTGAGCGCGGCAGTCGGCGCGGCCTGCTTTCAAATAATAATGAAAGCCTTCGCTCTGGCCAACCCCTTGGTCGGGCGATGCCCGAGCCGCCCTACGCCACCCGCTCGCCCACTCGCTCTGGCACGGCGAAGTCCTGCCGCATCCGCCGGCGGAACCACAACGTCAGCCCCACCGCCGCCGGCTTTGGCGTTACCTCACCACCGTGATCCGCTGGCTGAATCGCTGGCCGCCCACCTCAGCGCGCACGAGGTACACGCCAGTCGGCAACGCTCTCCCATCAAGTATGAACACCTGGCGCCCTGCTTCCACACGGCCATCCGCAAGCATGGCGACCCTGCGACCGAGGACATCATAGGCATCGATCCGCACGTGCGTCGCGCGAGGTAAGCGGAGTTGCAGCGTAACCGGACCGCCCGCCGCCGGGTTCGGGTACGCGGTGAGCTCTGCGCTGTCTGCGCCAGCGACCGGCTCGGACTCGGCAGGCACTGCACGGCGGAGGTCCCAGACGTAGCCCGCCCCCCGCCCATCGTCGTTGTTGGGGGCGCCCGCCACCGCGTAGCGGCCCGACGCCCCGACGGAGTAGCCGATCTGGTCGCCCGGCGTGCGGTCGCTCGCCCACAACTCAGCCTCTTCGGTCCACAAGGGCACGCCCCCTTCAGATGTGCGGCGAAAGAGTCGGACGGTCCCGGCGAAGTTGTAGGCGCGGTCCCCGCCGAGCACCGCTACGGTGCCCCCGATATTCGGCGCAGCGGCGAGGGCAACTGACCACCCGAGACCCTGTGCTTTGCTACCATTTGCAGCAATGAGCTTCTTCTCGAAGACCCATGCGTTGTCGCCTTCGCGGCGGAAGACGTATCCGGCACCCACAGACAACATCCCGTTGATGTCTTGACTGGTCGCGCCGGCGAGGGCGAGGATCTCGCCGTCGGGAGTCTCTACGAGCGCGACGCCGAGCCCGAAAAGATCACCGACGTTGGCATCGGGGGCGACGAGTTTGGCTTCCTCGACCCAAGTGCCCTCGGGGGTTCGGCGGAAGGCGTAGGCGGCACCCCGCTGGTCGCTGTCGCTCGGTGCACCGATGAGCGCAAAGGGCACGCCGTCGCTGGATACGACTATTGACACTCCACGCCCGAACCCCGCTTTCACACTGGCATCGGAGGCCAGAAGGCGCGCTTCCTCGACCCACATGCCGTCGGTTGTGCGTCGGAAGGCGTAGGCGGCACCGGTGGTGCCGCCTGCATCGTCGGCTCCGACCGCTCCCACCACAGCGTAATCCCCATGAATCGCCACTGCATGCCCGAAGGACTCATGTATATCTGCCCCGTTCGTAAGCCGCGCCTCTTGAACCCACTCAGCATCGACGGATCGCCGGAAGATGTAGGCCGCATCGGTCTCAGGGCGAAAAGAGTCACCACGCGCCCCGGCAATAACCACGTCTTCTCTGCTGTCGCTCCACGCACCGACAGCCATGCCGAAGGTGAAGAAGCTCTGCTGCGAGGCGTTGAGCCGGGTCTCCTCTTCCCATCCGCCCGCCGTCTCGCGGAAGACGTAGGCCGCACCGGTCGTTGGGGCGGAGTCGTCGCGGAAGGCCCCGAGGACGACGAAGCCGTCGGCGGCGGCAATTGCCCAGCCAGCCGTGGCGAATGCATCCGCACTGGAACCAACGAGCTTCGCATTCTCGGTGATGACAGGCTGCGCCCACGCTGGCAATCCCAAAAGGAGGGCGACTAACAGCAGGAGGAGACGCATAGCGATGTGACCAGGGTGGGTGATACCAGCAACGTAAGGATTTTTACGCCGCCGTGCCTTCACGCTACCCGCTCGCCCACTCGCTCCGGCACGGCGAAGTCCTGCCGCATCCGCCAGCGGAACCACAGCGTCAGCCCCACCGCCGCCGCGCCGAGCCCGAGCGTCAACCCCCACCACACGCCCTCCGCCCCGAGGTCCACGACGAAGCCGAGCACGACGGCCGTCGTCATCCCTATGCCCCAGTACGCCACGACGCCGACGATCATCGGCGCGCGCGTGTCTTTGATGCCGCGCAGCGCGCCGGACGCCGTCGCCTGCACGCCGTCGACGAGCTGGAAGACGGCGGCGATGCCGAGCAGCCCGGCCGCCGCGCGCGCCACGTCGAGGTCGGCCCCGGTCACGTCGCCGACGTAGACCCACACGACCCACTCCGGCCGCAGCCAGAACAGGAGGGCCGAGCAGAGCATGAACGCCGCGCCCATCGCCACGCCCGACCAGCCGGCGCGCTCGGCCCCGGCCCGGTCGCCGCGCCCGGCGGCCTGCCCGACGCGGACCGTCGTCGCCATCGCCACGCCGAGCGGGACCATGAACGTGACGCTCGCCGCGTTGATCGCGATCTGGTGCGCGGCGAGCGCCGCCGTCCCGAGCAGCCCGATGAGCAATGTTGTCGTGGCGAAGAGCCCGGCTTCGAGCCCGAAGCTGACGCCGATGGGCCAGCCGAGCTGAAAGAGCGTGCGGAGCGCCTCGGGGTCCGGCCGCCGGAGATGACGCAGGTCCGCGAGCCGGCGGAACGCGCGGTCCCCCTGCACCACGGCGAGGAGGCCGCCGAAGAGCACCGTCATCACGATCGCCGAGCTCCACCCGGCCCCGACGAGCCCGAGCGCCGGGAAGCCGAACTTCCCGAACATCAGCACCCAGTTCAGCCCCGCGTTCGCGAACGCCGCGACGACGGTGACGACGAGGATCGGGCGCGGGCGGCCGAGCCCTTCGGCGAAGCCGCGGAGCGCGGTGTACCACAGGTTCGGGAGGACGCCCCAGAGGATCGCGTGGATGTACGCGGCGGCGAGCGCGGCCGTCGCCGGGGCCTGCCCGGCCCAGAGGAGCAGCGTCTCGGCCTGGCTCAGGAGGGCCATGAGGGGGAGGCCGAGGAGCGTCGCCAGCCACAGCCCTTGCCGGACGGCGCGGCCTACCGCCGCCTCGTCGCCCGCGCCGACGGCCTGCGCGACGAGCGGGTTCACGGCCATCACCACGCCCATGCACACGAGCGAGAGCGAGAAGAACACCGACGTGCCGATGACGCCCGCCGCCATCGCCTCCGGCCCGATCCGCCCGATCATGATGACGTCGACGAAGCCCATCGCCATCTGCGTGAGCTGCGTGAGCGCGAGGGGGACGGCGAGCACAAGCGTGGCGCGGAGCTCGCGGCGGAGGATCGGAAACGGTAACACCAGAAACCCGGAAGCGGGGGCGCGTGCGCCCCGTGCGGAGAGAAGCCCCTCAACGAGCCCGGGGCCGATAAAGGTTCGGCAGAAGTAACCGATACCCTCCCTACGCGCACACTATTCGACGGCGCTTCAACGAGTTGTCCCGCCTCCATGCCCTCCCTCCTCCCCGCGCTCCGAGATGGCGCGGAGCCCGACATGGAGCTCCGCGCCTACCGGGTGGTGTGCGTGCTGACGGCAGCCTTGCTCCCCGTCTTCGGCTACGTCTACCGCTGGGTAGACCCGGCGTTCTATGACCCGCTCTGGATGCGCTGGAGCCTCAGCGCCCTCTCCCTCGCGCTCGGCGTCGGTACGGTCGTCGCCCCGTGGGTGCGGCGGCACATCGAGACGCTGGGGTGCTTGTTCGTCTACGTCATCGTAGGGTGGTTCGCCGCGATTGCGGCGGTGAACGGCCTCGCGCCGGAGTACGCCGTCGGCTACCTCCTCGTCCTGATGATGATCGGCGTGGCAAACCTCGGCATCGACCTGCTGCGGGTGACGGTGCTCTGCGTGGTCTTCGCCGTCGCGGCGGGCGCGGCGGTGGCGTTCGCGCTGCCGAACCCCGGCGTGGACCCGTGGATCTTCACCGCCTGCGTGGCGGCCGGCGGCGTCGCCATCTCCGTCAGCACGTGGGTCCGGCTAGGTATCCGCCGGCACCTCCGCACCAGCGAGGCCCGCTACCGGACCGTGTTCGAGAGCACGACGGACGGGATCGCCCTCGTCGACGCCGCGTCGCTCACCTTCCTCCACGCGAACGAGGCGTACCTCACGCTGACGGGCTACACCCTCGACGAACTCCGAGAGCGCACGCTCTACGCCGCCACCGTGGGCGGCCGACTCGCCGTGGACGCGCTTGTGCGGGAGGTGGAGCAGCACGGCTCCCTTACCGGCCGCGAGCAGCAGCACCGGCGCAAGGACGGCCCGCCCATCCCTCTCGAAATCGGCCTCAACCGCATCGATGAGGGCGAGGTGCCGGTCCTCTGCCTCACGGCCCACGACCTCACCGAGCAGCGGCGCATCCGGGACGAGCTCAAGGCCTCGAAGGACCGCGCCGAGGAGGTGCTCCGGCTCAAGAGCTCGTTCCTCCAGAACATGAGCCACGAACTCCGCACCCCGCTCGTGAGCATCCTTGGCTTCGCCGAACTCCTCGCCGAGGAGCCCGACGACGGCGTGCGCGAGATGGGCGCGACGATCTACCGCAGCGCCCAGCGCCTCCATGACACGATGAACTCCGTGCTCGACCTCGCCCAGCTCGAAGGCAACGGCGTGGCGTACCAGCCCGAGGCGGTCAACGTCGGGGCCGAGGCGGAGCGCATCGCCCAGCCGTTCCGCGCCGCGGCCGAGGCGAAGGGCCTCGCGCTCCGCGTGAAGCTCATCCCCGACGCCGAAGCGCTCGTCGACCGGGCCGCCTTCGGGCGCATCCTCTCGGTCCTCCTCTCGAACGCCGTCAAGTTCACCCAGGACGGCGGCATCGGGCTCGATGTGGAGGCCGACTCCCACCGCGTCGTCGTCCGCGTCAGCGATACCGGCGTCGGCATCAGCGAGGACTTCCTGCCCCACCTCTTCGACGAGTTCCAGCAGGAGTCCACGGGGATGGGCCGGAGCTACGACGGCAACGGGCTCGGCCTCGCTATCACGAAGCGGCTCGTCGACATGATGGGAGGGCGGATCATGGTGAAGAGCGTCGTCGGCGAGGGCACCGTCTTCGCCGTGGCGTTCGGCCGATCGTGGACCGGGCCGCCGTCGGGCGACGGGCTGCCGGCCGGCGCGGGCGCGACGTCGGTGCTCACCGCGCGCCCGCGCGTCCTCGTCGTCGAAGACAACGCCGACACGCGGCGGCTCGTCGAGCGGACGATTGCCGAGTACTACGACGTCGAGACCGCGGCCGACGCTGAGACGGCCCTCGCCCTCGCGCAGCACGCCTGGTTCGACCTCCTGCTGCTCGACGTCAACCTCGGCCCCGGCCCCGGCGGCGTCGACCTCCTCCGCTCGCTGCGCGCGATCCCGGCCTACGCCTACGTCCCGGCCCTCGCCGTCACGGCCTACGCCCTCCCCGGCGACCACCGCCGCCTCCTCGAAGCCGGGTTCAGCGGGTACCTGTCCAAGCCGTTCACGCGCGACGAGCTGCTCTACGCGCTCGACGGTGTGTTCGCGGGGCCGTCCGACACGCTCGCGGGCGACGGTTTCGGTGACGTGGGCATGACTGCTCGCCCCTGAGGCTTCGGCACAAGCGGCGGGCAATCGAGGCGACGTGCTGGGTGGATGCGCGGGTCCGACTCCACGTTGTATCTTGGGCCGCCATGCCCTCCACCGCCGCCCATCTCCCCTCTGCGCTGCCGTCAGCGGAGCCTGCCACCGACGTGGTGGACGTCTCCGTCGTCATCGTCAACTACAACGTCCGCGAGTTCCTCGAGCAGGCCCTCGGGTCCGTCGAGCGGGCCGCCGCCGGCCTCTCGGTCGAGACGTTCGTTGTCGATAACAACTCGGTAGACGGGTCCGTAGCGATGGTGCGGGAGCGGTTCCCGCACGTCCGCGTGATCGCGAACGAGGAGAACGTCGGCTTCGGCCGGGCCAACAACCAGGCCATCCGCGAGGCGAACGGGCGCTACCTCCTGATCCTCAACCCGGACACCCTCCTCCAAGAAGACACGCTCCGCACGCTCGTCGACTTCATGGACGCCCACCCGACAGCGGGCGCCTCGGGCTGCCGGATTCTGAACCCCGACGGGACGTTCGCCCCGGAGAGCCGCCGCGCCTTTCCGACGCCGTCCGTCGCGCTCTACCGGATGACCGGGCTCTCGCGGCTGTTCCCGCGCAGTGAGACGTTCGGCCGGTACAACATGACGTACCTCCCGCTCGACGAGGTCTGCGAGGTGGACGCGCTCAGCGGCTCGTGCATGATGGTCCGCCGCGACGCGCTCTACCGCGACGCTGCCCCGTCCGGCGACGGCGCGCCCGGCGAGGGCGCCGGCCTGTTCGACGAGGGCTTCTTCATGTATGGCGAAGACCTCGACTGGTGCTACCGCATCCAGCAGGCGGGCTGGCAGATTTTCTACACGCCCGATACGCAGATCATCCACTACAAAGGGGAGTGCACGCGGAAGGGCGAGCTCCGCTACGTCCGCCTCTTCTACGGGGCGATGCTGCAGTTCACCGAGAAGCACTTCGGCGGCAACTACTCGCGGACGCTCGCCGGGCTGATCCGCGCCGGCATCTTCGCCCGCGCCGGGATGAGCATGGCGAGCAAGGCGCTCGGCCGCCTCGCCGTCCCCCTCCTCGACTTCGGGATCGCGCTCCTCGTCGGCTTCGCCGTGGCGATGGGGTGGTCCGCGCAGCAGGACATCGCGTTCCAGCCGCTCTACTACACGGCGCTCGTCCCGGCCTATGCCCTCGCGGCGGTGCTCGGAATCGCGGCGGCCGGGGGCTACCGGCAACGGCGGCGCTTCCCCGTCCGCTCCGTCCTCTCCGGCATCGGCGGGGCCTTCCTCGCCGTGACGACCGTGTCGTTCTTCATCAAGAGCCTCGCGTTCTCACGGGCGACGATCCTCTTCGGCTTCCTCGCCGTGGCCGTCCTCCTCACGCTGTGGCGGCTCGTCGTGAACCGGCGGCAGTACGGGAACCGGCAGGCGCTCCTCGTCGGCAGCGCGGCCGAGGCGGGGCGGCTCCACGGCCTCCTCGCCCGCCGGATCGACCCGCCGGTGCGGCTCGTCGGCTACGTCGACGCCGACCGGAGTGCGGGCACGAGCGCGGCGGTCGCACGCCTCGGCGCGGCCCACCACCTCCGCGACCTCGTCCGCCTCCGCGGGATCGACGACGTGATCTTCGCCGCCGACAGCCTGACGAACACGGCGATCCTCGGCCACATGCGCGGGCTGCGCGACCTCCCCGTCCAGTTCAAAATCCTCACGCAGGGGCAGGACCGCATCATCGGCAAGGCGTCCATCGACGACTTCTCGACGCCGCTCCGCGAGGCGGAGCAGTTCGTCGCCCCGCTCCGCTCGGCCGCCGCGCGGCGCGCGCTCGAAGTGCCCGTCGCGCTCCTCGGTATGCTGCTCCACCCGCTCCTCCGGCTCGCGCTCCAGCTCCGCCCCGGCGCCTCGGCCCGGTTGCGGCGCATCGCCGCAGCGACGGCGCGGATGCCGTCCGTGCTCGCCGGCCGCCGCGCGCTCATCGGCTACGACCCCGGCCGCACGCACCCGCCGAGGGATTGGGGCCTCCGCCCCGGCGTCGTCTCCATCCTCGACACCCTCGCCGCCCCGCCGACGGACATCGTCGAGACGCACCGCGCGTATTGGTTCTACGCCCGCAACCAGTCGGCGACGTTCGACCTCGAAATCCTCCTCCGCGCCCTCTTTCGTACGTCGTGATGCCGGGGTGCTCCGTGATCCGTGATGCGTGAGACCGAGCGCCACCGCCGAACTTGAGTTCACGCATCACGCATTACGCATCACGGATTATGCACCTGCTCGATTTCGAAAAGCCCCTCTACGAGCTCGAAGAGAAGCTCCGCGAGCTACGCGCCTACAACGCCGAGGACCAATCGGTCGACCTCTCGCCGCAGATCGAGGCGCTCGAAGCCCGCGTCGAGTCCCTCCGCGACACGATCTACCAGGGCCTCACGCGGTGGCAACGCGTCCAGCTCGCCCGGCACCCCGAGCGGCCCTACACGCTCGACTACATCCACGGCTTCGTCCGCGGCTTCCGCCAGCTCCACGGCGACCGCCTCTTCGGCGACGACCGCGCGCTCGTCGGCGGGCTCGGGCAGTTCCAGGGGAGCCGGTGGGGCAGCCGCGACCGGACCGTGATGGTGCTCGGCCAGCAGAAGGGCCGCGACACGAAGAGCCGGAAGTACCGCAACTTCGGGATGCCCAACCCCGAGGGCTACCGGAAGGCGAAGCGGCTGATGGAGATGGCGGCCAAGTTCGGCAAGCCCATCGTCACCCTCCTCGACACGCCCGGCGCGTTCCCCGGCCTCGAAGCCGAGCAGCGCGGGCAGGCCGAGGCGATCGCCCGCAACCTCCTCGTGATGGCCCGGCTGCCGGTGCCCATCGTCGTCGTCGTGATCGGCGAAGGCGCGAGCGGCGGCGCGCTCGGGATCGGCGTCGGCGACCGGATTCTGATGCTGGAGAACGCGTGGTATTCGGTGATCTCGCCCGAGAGCTGCTCGCAGATCCTGTGGCGGAGCTGGGACTACAAAGAGGAGGCCGCCCGCGCCCTCAAGCTGACCGCGCCCGACCTCATCGAGCAGCACGTCGTGGACACGATCGTGCCCGAGCCGCGCGGCGGCGCCCACCGCAACCCGCAGGCCGCTTTCGACGCCACGGGCCGCGCGATCGCCGCTGCCCTCGACGAACTCGACGGCATCCCCACCGACGACCTGCTCGCGCAGCGCCTCGCCAAGTTCGATCGGATGGGCGCCTGGGCTGAAGGCTGAGACGGCATGATCGAGCACGTCTACCGGCACCGGGTCCGCTACCGCGAGGTTGATCCGATGAGCGTCGTCTACCACGCGCACTACGTGGACTACTTCGAGGCGGCGCGGACCGAGGCCCTCCGCGCGCACGGGCTCCCGTACAAGGCGCTCGAAGACGCCGGCATCATCATGCCCGTCGTGGACCTGAACGTCCGCTACCTCCTTCCCGCCCGCTACGACGAGCTGCTGGAAGTGACCGTCCGCTTCCCCGAGACGCCGACCGTCCGCGTGCGCGCCGAGTACGAGGTGCGCCGAGCCGGCGACCCGACGCTTCTCGTCACCGGCACCGTCGTCCTCTGCTTCTTCGATACGGTCCGCCGCCGCCCCATCCGCGCCCCACAGCCTCTCCTCGACGTGTTCGCTCGCGCGGACTCCCCCGCATGACCGCTCCCGACCTCGCCTCCATTGACGCACTCATCGCCCGCGCCCTCGCTGAGGATGTCGGCGGCGGCGACGTGACGACGCTGGCGACGATCCCCGCCAATCGCCGCGCGACGGCGACGTTCCTCGCCAAAGAAAACGGTGTGCTCGCCGGGCTCGCCGTCGCCGAGCGCGTGTTCGCCGCACTCGACCCCGAAATCGCGATCCGGTGGGACGCCGCCGACGGCGATGCGATCGCCGCGGGCACACAGTTCGGGACCGTCGACGGGCCGGCGCGGTCGATCCTCGTCGGCGAGCGGCTCGCGCTCAATTTGATGCAGCGGATGAGCGGGATCGCCACGGCGACGCGGGCGATGGCCGAGGCGGCGGGCGATGCGACGATCCTCGACACGCGCAAGACGGCGCCGGGGCTCCGCGTCTTCGACAAGTGGGCCGTCCGCCTCGGCGGGGGCACGAACCACCGCATCGGGCTCTACGACATGTTCCTCATCAAAGACAACCACATCGCGGCGGCCGGCGGCATCCGCGCCGCGATTGAAGCGGCACGCCGTTACCGGACCGCGCACGCGTCTGACCCTTCGGCAGGCTCAGGGCAGGCTCTCGCGATCGAGATTGAAACCCGCACGCTCGCCGAGGTGGACGAAGTGCTCGCCGTCGGTGGAGTCGACCGCGTCCTCCTCGACAACATGGTGACGGTGGGCGACGACGGGCTCGTGGACGTGACGCTGCTAGCCGAGGCCGTCCGCCGCATCGACAGCGCGTTCGAGATCGAGGCGTCGGGGAACGTCACGCTTGCCACCGTCGCCGCGATCGCGGCGACGGGCGTGGACTTCATCTCGTCCGGTGCGCTCACCCACTCCGTCCGCGCCCTCGACATCTCGCTGAAGATCGACCTCGCGTAAGGCTTAGCGCCACCTGAGCGGCTCAGCTGCCGAGCGACGTCGTACGCATCGGCGGTGCGTCTAGCGACTTGACGAAGCCCTCGACGCCCCGGCTGCGGAGGCTCGCCGCGCTCGCCGCCGCGCTTTCGGCCGTCGCGAACACGCCGTAGCACACGCGGTAGACCCGCTGCTCGCCGACGGTGACGGGGAGCACCCACGCGCCGCGCAGGTCGTTGGCCTGCGCTGTGGCGCGGCCCTCGTCGGCGAACGACGCGAGTTGCACCGTGAACCCGCGCTCGGTGGCAGAGGCCATCGGGGACGGCGCGACGGCACTCTGCGCCCGCTCCTTCTCCCGCATCGCCTGCACGCGGAGGAACGCGACCTCGTCCTCGTCGAGCCGGACCGTCACGTCACCGCCACGCGCCGCAAGGCCGAGTTGGTCCGCCGTGCGCGCCGAGACCTGCACGCGGAGTGGGGACGAAGCTGGCGTGCGGTCGTTGACGCGGGCGGTGACGGTCTGCCCGCTCTCCGGGTTCGTGAGCTGCACGAGCGTACCGAAGGGGAGCGTCGGGTGGGCGAGCGTCATCCGCTCGGGGTTGTACGGCTCGCCGCTGGCCGTCCGCTGGCCGGTCGCCCCGGTGTCGTAGCGGGCAGCGCGACCGCGCTCCATCGCCACGATCTGGGGGGCGTCCTGCGCGAGGACGGGAGCGCCGAGCGGCAGCACGAAGAGAGCGGCGAGGAGGCAGACGAGACGAGACATAAGGGTCAACGGCGTTGGAACCGGGCGGCGGAGGGGTCAAGGTATCGAAGGAGCGAAGCGTTTCCAACACGTTTCGGCTACCTCTGATCCTTGCATGGGACGCATTTAGCACAGGCGAGTTCACGTGCTTGTTGAGGTGATACTTTGCCTCCCCCGACCTACGGAGTCCGTGGCCCCCGACCGCACCGTCCAGTTAATCCCTTTCCATTCGCTTACCACCCATTCGCTTAACACCGTCAGGCGAACGGCTTTCGCTATATTGAGCCCGAGTTGTGTGGGATGCCACCCCCTTCCGTTTTGTCATCCCGAGCGCAGCCGAGGGATCTCCCACCGCACAGAACCAACCGACGTGGGGGATCTCTCCGCTCGCTGCCGCTCGGTCGAGATGACGAGCGGGATAGGGCACAGCTTGGGTTATTGACTGCCTGTCGCTGTCCTACGCTTCCTGCTCCCACCCTCCGCCGCACCGTTTTCGCTCTCGCTAGGACCAAAGGGGTCGGAAGCGCTTCCAAACATTCTCTAACTGACGCCGCACGACGGGCAACGGTCCCATTTTTGCACATGGACGAAGTAGACGCTCCACTCACGGGGCCCGCCCTTGAAGAAGTAATGCCAAGCCGTGGCCTCCGCAGTGCCAACGCTCGCCCGGCTCCCTCGCCGGGAGCAATTTACCCCGAGGGGCGTATTTCTACAGGTTAGACGTGACGCGCGACGGCGTCTTCCCCGTCCCGCCCCCACGATCTTGCGCTGAGCTTCCTCCTTCCTTCTCACCGTCATGGCCTCTTTCGTCGTCATCCTCCTTCTCAGCTACCTCGTCGGCTCCATTCCGACGAGCATCCTCGCCGCACGCTGGCTGCGCGGTATCGACATCCGGCAGCACGGGAGCGGCAACGCGGGCGCGACGAACGTCTTCCGCGTGCTCGGGCCCATGCCCGGTGCCGGGGTGATGCTGTTCGACCTCCTCAAAGGCGTGTTCGCCGTAGGCGTGATCGCACGGCTCCGCGTCGGCGGTGGGGCACCGCCCGAGTTCATGTTCCCCAACGGCGATGGCTGGCTGATGGTGGCGGCCGGCGGTGCGGCCGTGCTCGGTCACATCTACACGCTCTACGCTGGATTCAAAGGTGGCAAGGGCGTCGCGACGGGCGCGGGCGTAGTGGTCGCACTCGCGCCGGTTCCGGTCCTCGTCGGCCTCGGCCTCTTCGCCCTCATCGTGTGGACGACACGCTACGTCTCGCTCGCCTCGATGGCGGCGGCGGCGTCGCTTCCGCTCACGCAGGTGGTGCGCGAGTGGGTCTTCGGCGTGGAGGTGTCGGCCCCGACGATGTGGTTCTGCGCGATCGTCCCGTTCCTCATCCTGTTCACGCACCGCGCCAACATCGGCCGACTGCTGCACGGGACGGAGAGCCGCGTCGGCACGAAGCCCGACTGATCCGAGCCCACGTTTGGGACATCTGCCCTCGTTGCTCCGCCGCGACGGGGGCTTTTCATGCGGCGCTCCCATGCTGAGTGGAGAGGCAGGCAGTGCCCATGGCGGCCGAACGCATGCCATCGCTTTTTGCCCTTCGCCGCCGTTGAACGCCCGAATCTCATTTCCTAACTTGGGCCTATTCCCTCCTCACTCCTCTTACATCGCCATGCTTCGAATTGCAAGCCTCGTCCTCTTGCTACTGATCGGATGTGCTCCCGCCTCGGCCCAGAGCCTCTACACCTCTTTGCCCGGCGTCTTCGCGGCCGCCGGCACGTTCGGGCTGCAGGAGGGCATAGAACGCGACCGGGCCTTCGCCGCTGAAGCAGGCTACCGCATAGGAAATGGGCTCGACCTCAGCCTCGGCGTGCGGCACGTGGCCTCGAGCGTTGTTCAGTCGGATTATGGTTCCGAATCGTCCGCCTGGGAGCTCCGTCCCACGGCCGCTTACCACCGTGAGTTGGGACCGCACGCGGTCCTGCAGGTACGCGGCCTCCTGAGCGCTGGGGCCTACCGCTCTACGTTCGGCGGCTTCAGCTTCGGGCCGACGATGGTGGACGCCACGCGTTTCGACGCCGACGTCTCTGCGCTCCTGTTCGGCCGCCTCCGACTGGGCAACCGGCTGGAGGTGTTGCCCGGTGCTGGCCTCTACCACCTCCGTACGCTCTCCGACGACGTGGATGTGTCCACCCCGTACGAGTGCGAAGACGTCTGTGTCGCGGGGCTCGTGGGCTACGATGTCGCCGTTCGCAGCACGGGCGTCGAGTTCGCCCTGCCCGTGAGCCTCCGCCTCGGCGAGCAACACCTCGTGCTGAGCCCGACGTTCCGCTACGCGCTGAGCGACACGTATCAGATTCTGGAGCGCGTCGTCGACCTCAGCCTCCGCTTCAACTTCTAGCGGCGTCAGCTCCGTTCGGCGCGGGCGACTTCGAGCACGGGGCGTAGCGTAGCCCACACCGTCTCGGCCATGATGCGCTGGCCCTCGGCCGTCGGGTGGACGCCGTCGGGCTGGTTCAGCGCGCGGACGCCGCCGACGCCGTCGAGCAGGAACGGGATGAGCGCCACGTCCTGCTCGGCAGCTACGGCGCGGAAGACCCCGTTGAAGCGCTCGCCGTACGCACCGCCCATGTTCGTCGGCACCATCATGCCGGCGAGGACGATGCGGACATCCGGGTTGGCAGCACGGGCGCGAGCGATGATGGCTTCGAGGTTCTCGCGCATCGCCTCGACGGGGAGGCCGCGCAGCCCGTCGTTCGCGCCGAGCGCGAGCACGAGCACGTCGATGTCCTGCCGGCTCGCGAGCCATTCGAGGCGGCGGAGGCCGCCAGCGGAGGTGTCGCCGCTGAGGCCCGCGTTGACGGTGCGGACGTTCCACCCGAGCGCCTCGACCTTCGCTGCGATGAGTGCGGGGTAGGCTTGGTCTTCGCCGCCGGCGAGCCCGTAGCCCGCCGTGAGTGAGTCGCCGAGGTAGACAATCGTGAGGGCGTCGTCAGAGGACGGGGTCGATTCCGGGGCCGCCGTGGCGGCGGGGGCCTCAGCGGGAGCCGGGTCGGGCGAAGACGAGCAGCCGGGAAGCAGGGCGAAGAGGAGCATGAAAGCGATGAGGGGACGGATCATGGCGCAGCGGGATATCGAATAGGGGGCAGCAAACCGCGAGCGTGGGGGGCAGTTCCGCCCCAGCCACGCCGTGCGAGGCCAGAAGCGTCGCACGAAAACGCACGCGGAATGAACACCCGTCGAAGGCCGGTCCCTGTTGCAACAGAGGTCCGCGACGGTCGTACCAGCGGTCCCTCTCGACCAGCCTGCGCGTCCGTGTCCCTCGCCCTCTCCGCCCGCCGCCTCACCAAGACCTTCGAGAGCGGCGCCCGCCGCCTCACCGTCCTCGACGACGTCTCGTTCGACCTCGAAGACGGCGCGACCTGCGCCATCGTCGGGCCGAGCGGGAGCGGGAAGACGACGCTCCTCGGCCTGTGCGCCGGGCTCGACCAGCCCTCGTCCGGCTCCGTCGTGCTCTGCGGCGAGGCGCTCGACGACCTCGACGAGGACGCCCGCGCGCGGACGCGAGGCCGCTCCGTCGGCTTCATCTTCCAGCAGTTCCGCCTCATCCCGACGCTGACGGCGCTGGAGAACGTCAGCGTCCCGCTCGAGCTCCGCGGCGAGCGGGCCGGCGCCGAGGCCGCGCGCCTCCTCGACCGCGTCGGCCTCGGCGACCGGCTCGACCACTACCCGACGCAGCTCTCCGGCGGCGAGCAGCAGCGCGTCGCCCTCGCCCGCGCGTTCATCAACCGGCCCCGCATCCTCTTCGCCGACGAGCCGACGGGCAACCTCGACGCCGAGACGAGCGAGCGCGTCGAGGACCTCCTCTTCGACCTCAACGCCGAGGCCGGCACCGCGCTCGTCGTCGTGACGCACGACCTTGACCTCGCGCGGCGGACGGAGCGCGTGCTGAAGCTGAAGGGTGGGCGGCTGGTGTCCGACGAAGCGACGCACGCGACCGTCAGCACCCCGAGAAACGGGCACGTGGTCGGAGTTGAGGGGCCGAAGAGCCGAGGGAACGGCGCCTCCTGACCCGCCTCGCCGCTCTGATCCTCCGACACCCCGCCTCATGCCCTTCGCTCCCACCTTCGCCTGGCGCGACAGCCGCAGCGCCCGCCGCCGCCTCCTCCTCTTCGTCGCCTCGATGGCGCTCGGAGTGGCCGCGCTCGTCGCGATCCGCTCCTTCGCCGACAGCCTCGAAACGGCCGTCACCGAGCAGGCGCAGACGCTCACCGGCTCCGACCTCACGCTCTCGGCGCGGCGGCCCTTCGCCAACAAAGACCGGGCGCTCGTCGATTCGGTTGCGCAGGCGTACCCCGGCGAACAGTCGCGCGAGCTGGCCTTCGCGTCGATGGCGTTCTTCCCCGCGACGGGGAACGCGCGGCTGACGGAGATCCGCGCGCTCGACGGCGGCTTCCCCTATTACGGCGAGATCGCGACGACGCCCGACAGCGCCGCTGCCGTCTATCAGCAACGTGGCGAAGCGCTCGTCGACGCCTCCCTCCTGCTCCAGTTCGATGCTGCGCCCGGCGACTCCGTCCGCGTCGGCGAGCGGACGTACCGGATCGCGGGGGCCATCGATGAGATCGCGGGGCAGACGGGCGTCGGCTCGTTCGTCGGGCCGCGCGTGTACGTCCCGCTCGCTCGCCTCGACACGGCGCTCGTCGGGTTCGGCAGCCGTGTCGAATACCGCGAGCACTTCCTCTTCGACGCCGCCGACCCCGATGCCGTGCTCGCCGAGGTGCGCGACCGGCTCGGCGCGCTCGGCCTACGCGGCGAGACG
Organism: Rhodothermales bacterium; assembly: GCA_039944855.1. NCBI lineage: Bacteria > Pseudomonadati > Rhodothermota > Rhodothermia > Rhodothermales > Rhodothermales bacterium. Next base: position 49,876 of record JBDUXZ010000002.1, read on the forward strand.
GCGACGGGCGCGCAGGAGGACTGGAACGACGCGCTCGGCAACCTCAACCGCTTCCTCGCGCTCGTCGGCTTCGTCGCGCTCCTGCTCGGCGGGATCGGCGTGGCGAGCGCGATCACGGTCTACGTCCGCCAGAAAGCTGACACGATCGCCACGCTCCGCTGCCTCGGGGCGACGGCCGGGCAGACGCTGCGGGCGTACGTCCTGCAAGCAGCCGCGCTCGGGCTCCTCGGCGCGCTCCTCGGCGCCGCGCTCGGCGTGGCGGTGCAAACGCTGCTGCCGCGCGTGCTTGGTCCCTTCCTCCCCGTCGACGTGGACTTCGCTGTGTCGTGGGGCGCGGTGATCGAGGGCGTCGGCCTCGGGCTCGCCGTGGCGCTCGTGTTCGCGCTCCTCCCGCTCGTCCGCATCCGCCGGATTCCGCCGCTGCGCGCGATCCGGCCGGGCGCTGAGGCCGAGGGCCGGTTCGACTGGCTGCGCGGGGCGATCTTCGCGTTCATCGCCCTCGGCGTGGCGGCGTTCGCATGGGTTCAGACCGGTGACTGGCGCGCGGCGGTGGGCTTCCCGCTCGGCGTGGGCGCGGTGCTCGGGCTGCTCGCGCTCGCGGCGTGGGCGACGACGGCGGCCGTGCGACGCTTCTTCCCGACGGGCTGGCCGTACACCGCGCGGCAGGGCCTCGCCAACCTCTACCGGCCGGGCAATCAGACGCTCGTGCTGATGCTGACGCTCGGGCTCGGGACCTTCCTCATCACCACGCTCTACCTCGTCCAGACCTCGCTCCTCGACCAGGTCGCGATCACGAGTAGCGGCGAGCGGCCCGGCCTCATCCTCTTCGACATCCAGCCCGACCAGCGTGACGGCGTACTCGCCCTCCTCGATGCCGAAGGCGAACCCGCCCTCGCCCAGATCCCCGTCGTCACGATGGGCCTCGACGCGATCAACGGCCGCGACACCGACGCGCTCCGCCAGGACTCCACCGTGGACCTCCCCAACTGGGCACTTCGTCGCGAATACCGCTCGACGTATCGCGGCGCGCTCGTCGACTCGGAGACGCTAGCGGAAGGCACCTTCGTCGGCTCCGTCCCCGCCGACACGGCGCTCGTCCCGATCTCGTTCGAGACCGACCTCGCGACCGACCTCGGCGTCGGCGTCGGCGACCGGCTGACGTGGAACGTGCAGGGCGTCCCCGTCGAGACCGTCATCACGAGCCTCCGCACGGTCGATTGGACACGCGTACAGCCGAACTTCTTCGTCGTCTTCCCCGAGGGTCCGCTCGACGCCGCGCCGCAGTTCGACATCGTGCTCACGCGCGCGATCGACGCCGAGACGTCGGCGCGAGTGCAGCGGGCCGTCGTGAGTGCCTATCCCAACGTGTCAGTCGTGGACGTACGGCTCGTGCTCGGGCTCGTCGAGGGCGTGCTCGGGCGCGTCGCGTTCGTGCTCCAGTTCATGGCCCTGTTCTCGATCCTGACGGGGCTCGTCGTGCTCGCCGGGGCCGTGCTGATCTCGAAGTTCCAGCGCGTCGAGGAGAGCGTGCTGTTGCGGACGCTCGGCGCGAGCCGGCCCCAAGTCGGGCGGATTCTGTTCGCCGAGTATCTGTTGCTCGGGCTGCTCGCCGCGTCGGTCGGCGTGGGGCTCGCACTCATCGGTGGGTGGGCGCTCTCGGTGTTCGCGTTCCGCGTGCCGTTCGTGCCGGCGTGGGGCGCCGTCCTCGTCGCGCTCGCCGTCGTGCCCGCGCTGACGGTGGCGATCGGGCTGGCGGGGAGCCGGGGCGTCCTGCGCCGCCCGCCGCTCGAAGTCCTGCGCTCGGCGGGCTGACGGTTACGATGCGGGCGCACCGGGTGTCTCTCGTCGAAACCCGCCGCCCATGCGCATCGCCGAGCCCGTCCCCCGTTTCGACCCGAGCCGTCACCGCCGGCGCTCCGTCCGGCTGCGCTGGCACGACTACGCTGGCGGCCTCTACTTCGTGACGATCTGCACCCACGGCCGCCTGCCGCTCTTCGGCGAGATCGTGGACGGTGAGATGGCGTTGAGCGCAGCCGGAGACGCCGTCTTCGAGGAATGGATGCGGACGGGGGACATCCGCGCGGAGGTCGTCCTTGATGCGTTCGTCGTGATGCCCAACCACGTCCACGGCATCATCGGGATCATCGCCGGTACACCGCCCACCGTCGGCGTTGAAACGCCCGACGATGCGTTCCCCACCGTCGGCGTAGGGGCGACCGGCCGGTCGCCCCTACGGTCGGGACCAAGCGCGCGGCCGGGACCCCTGCCCAAATCGCTGGGCGCGCTTGTCGCCGGGTTCAAATCCGCCGTGACGAAACGGGTGAACGCGGCGCGGGGGATACCGGGCGCGGCGGTGTGGCAACGGAATTACTGGGAGCGCGTGCTGCGCGACGACCGCGAACTCGGCATCGCCCGCCGCTACGTCGCCGACAACCCGCTGCGGTGGCACCTCGACCGGCTGCACCCGGACCGGACGGACTGACGGCGAGTTAACTTCCGGTCCCCTCTCCTCTCTACTCCCATGACCGACCTCACCTCCGATGCCGATGGGCACGCGCCCGACTCCTCCCCCGTCGCCCTTGTCCTCGTCGATGTGATCAACGACTTCGACTTCGACGACGCCGAGCAGCTGCTCCGCCACGCCCGGCCCGCCTCCGAGCGCATCGCCGCGTTGAAACGAACAGCGCGCGCGGCCGGCGTCCCGGTGATCTACGCGAACGACAACTTCGGCCGCTGGCGCGACGACTTCGCCGCCGTCGTCGAGCGCTGCCTCCGTCCCGGCACGCCCGGCTGCGACATCGTCGAGCGACTGCGGCCCGAGGACGACGACTATTTCATCCTCAAGCCGAAGCACTCCGCGTTCTTCGCGACGACGATGGAGACGCTCCTCGGCTACCTCGGCGTGCACACCCTCGTCCTCGCCGGGTTCGCGGGCGACATCTGCGTGCTCGCCACGGCAATCGACGCATACATGCGCGACCTCCACGTCGTCATCCCGTCCGACGCCGTCGCCTCCGTCGAACCCGAGGAGACGGATGCTGCGCTCGCCTACGCCCGCCGCGTGCTCGACGCCGAGACGCCGGAGACTGACGCCGTCGACTTCGCCGTATTGCGAGAGGCGTGAGCCGTTACAGCTCCGGCTTCGCCGGCCGCACGCTCTTCTCGACGAACTGGATGAGAAGGCCCGCCACGTCGCGGCCCGTCGCCTTCTCGATCCCTTCGAGCCCCGGCGACGAGTTGACTTCGAGCACGAGCGGGCCGCGGTTCGAGCGGAGGATGTCCACGCCCGCCGCGCGCAGGCCGAGCGCCTTCACCGCCTGCACGGCCGTCCGCCGCTCCGCCGGGCTGATCTTCGCGAGGCTCGCCGTGCCGCCCTGGTGGAGGTTCGAGCGGAACTCCCCCTCGGCTCCCTTCCGCACCATCGCCGCCACGACTTTGTCGCCGACGACGAGGCAGCGGAGGTCGCTCCCGCCCGCTTCCTTGATGTACTCCTGCACGAGGATGTACGCCTTGAGTCCGCGCAACGCCTGGATCACACTCTGCGCCGCCTTTTTCGTCTCGCACAGCACGACGCCGACGCCCTGCGTCCCTTCGAGCAGCTTCACGATGAGCGGCGGGCCGCCGACGGCGCGGATCACGTCGTCCACGGCATCGGGGTGGTGGGCGAAGGCGGTGACGGGCAGGCCGATGCCCGCCTTCGCGAGGAGCTGGTGCGCGCGGAGCTTGTCGCGCGAGCGCGTGATCCCGACCGACCCGTTGAGGCAGTACACGCCCATCGCCTCGAACTGCCGCACCACGGCGAGTCCGTAAAACGTGATCGACGCGCCGATGCGGGGGATCACCGCGTCGATGCCGTCGATCTTTTCGCCGCGCAGGTGCACCTCGGGCCCGCTCGCGCCGAGGTGGATCGTGCAGTGCAGCGTGTCGAGCACGAGCACCTCGTGCCCGCGCCCTTCGGCGGCCTCGACGAGCCGGCGCGTCGAGTAGAGGTTCGCGTTGCGCGAGAGGATGGCGAGCTTCATCGGGGACGGGAGACGTGCGGAGCGCGTAGGCCGGCAGGACCGCCGAAGGGCGCTACGTGTAGAGGTGGGCCGCGCGGGGCTTGCGGCCGTGGAGGTACGACACGCTCGCGTCGACGAGCAGGCGGCCGGCGAGCGCTTCGCGGCCGAGCAGCATCCGCAGCCGCATCGAGCGCCGGTCCGTGAGCGTAACCTCGACGGGCCATGTCAGATCCCCGAGCCGCAGCGCCGTGCGGATTACGACGCGCAACTCCTCGTGCCCACTCGAACTCGTGACCGAGCGCTCGTCCACGACGTCGGCCGTGGCCCACACCGCGAGCCGCTCGTTCTCCTGCAGCGGGTGGACGCCGAAGCGGACGCGCTCGCACCCGTCCTCGCGGAAGGTCTCGATGTCGAAGGCGTGGAGCGACGACGTTTTAGCCCCCGTGTCCACCTTCGCTTTCACGGCGGGCAGGCCGAGGTCGGGCAACGCGACCCACTCGCGCCAGCCGACGATGAGGGTCGGTTGCGGGCGGCGTTTCATGCGTCGCTCCGCTCGCCGTCACGCGCGCCCGTGCCGCCGGAGAGGAGGTAGAGGCACGCCATCCGCACGGCGACGCCGTTCGTGACCTGGTTCAGGATCACCGAGCGGTCCGAGTCCACGACCTCGCTCGCGAGCTCGACGCCGCGGTTGACGGGGCCGGGGTGCATGATGCGGAGGTCGGGGTAGTGGGCGAGGTGCGACTCCTTGATGCCGTAGCGCTCGTGGTACTCGCGGAGGCTTGGGAAGAGGCCGCCCTTCGAACCCGTCTGCCGTTCGAGCTGGATGCGGAGCGCCATCGCCACGTCGCAACCCTCGAGCGCCGCGTCGAGCCGGTCGACGACGCGGACGCCCATCTGCTCGATGTCGCGTGGCATCATCGTGCGCGGGCCGCAGAGCGTGACGCTCGCGCCGAGCGCTTGCAAGCCGTGGATATTCGAGCGCGCGACGCGGCTGTGCGTGATGTCGCCGATGATCGAGACGTTGAGCCCGGCGAAGTCGCCCCGGTGGAGCTGCTCCCCGAAGCGCGGGAGGTCGAGGTCGGCGAGCGTGAGCATGTCGAGGAGGGCCTGCGTCGGGTGCTCGTGCGCGCCGTCGCCCGCGTTGAGCACGACGGAGTCGATCCACCGCGTGAGGAAGTGGGCGGCGCCGGGCGAGGCGTGGCGGATCACGACCATGTCGATCTTCATCGCCTCGATGTTGCGCGCCGTGTCCTTCAGCGTCTCCCCCTTCGAGACCGACGAGCCGCTCGCGGAGAAGTTGACGACGTCGGCCGAGAGCCGCTTCTCGGCGAGCTCGAACGAGAGCCGCGTCCGCGTGCTCGCCTCGAAGAAGAGGTTGACGACGGTGACGCCGCGCAGGCTCGGGACGCGCTTCACCGGGCGGTCGAGGACGGAGCGAAACTCGCGCGCGGTGCGGAGGATGAGGCGGATCTCTTCGGCGCTGTACGTCGCGAGCCCGAGGAGGTGGCGGTGCTCGAGAGTGACGAGCGACGAGCGACGAGGGTCGAGTGGCTCTTCGGTTATGATCGCAGCGGGTTGGTCGGGAGAGGCACCCATTCGTCGTTCGTTAGTCGTCGTTCGTCGCTCGTTCGACGAGCCACACGCCGTCGGCTTCGTCGATCTCGGCGAGACGGACGCGGACCTCCTCGCCGGGCGTGGTAGGGACGGTGCGGCCGACGAAGTCGGGGCGAACGGGGAGCTCGCGGAGGCCGCGGTCGATGAGGGCGAGGAAGCGGACGGACGCCGGGCGGCCGAGGTCCATGAGGGCGTCGAGCGCGGCGCGCGTCGTGCGCCCGGTGTAGACCACGTCGTCGACGAGGACGAGGCGGCGGTCGTCGACGTCGAAGGGGATGTCGGTAGGGTGGACGACGGGCTGCCGGAGGCGCTTGCGGAAGTCGTCGCGGTACATCGTCGCGTCGAGCACGCCGAAGGGGAGCTTCAGCCCTTCGAACGCCTCGATCTTATCGCGGAGGCGGCGGGCGAGGAAGACGCCGCGCGTCTGCATCCCGACGAGGGCGAGGCGATCGGCCGGCTCGGCCGCGTCGTCGAGGTGCTCCACGATCTGCCGCGCGAGCCGGTTGAGGGTCCGGTCGAGGTCGGCCGCGTCCATGAGCTGGGCCTTGACGGTATCATCGGGAGAGAGCAGCGCCATGCCCCAAAGGTACGGAGGCGCGAGATCGGCCCGTCGGTGATTTTGCGGGGAGATCAGTGAATCCGCAGCGGCACGGCGAGCATCAATCCCCAGCAGACGAACGCGCAGGCGTAGATCGCCCCGGCGATGAGCGGCGTGTGCTCCAGCAGGCCCGTCATCGCGAGGAGGTTGTGCCAGTCGTGGCTCTCCGGCCCGAGGTTGCCGATGAGCGGGAGCGCCCGCGCCTGTGCGTCGGCGGCGTAGACGCTGACGTCGACGAAGTTCTGCCCGAGCAGGAGGAGCGCGAGCTGGGTGCCGAGCTTGTTGCTCCAGTAGACACCCTGGAACACGAAGAGCGCCGGCAGCAGCAGTTGGAGGAGCGAGCCGCCCGCGATCATCATGAACCGGCCGAAGAACCGGAAGAAGAAGTGCCCGGCCTCGTGGATGATGAGGTCGAAGGCGTGGACGATGGTCCACAGCGCCTCGCCGAGCCAGAACCCGCCGCCCTCGAAGGCAAACACGACGCAGAACGGCAGTAGCAGGACCGACGAGCCCCACGTCTCAGACCACAGCCGCTGCCGAAAAGGAACCGAGAGCATACGGGCAGTATCGGCCGCCGCGTTGGGGTCTCAAACAAACCGGGGCCTCGCTCGTAGCACCCGCCCTCCCACGCCTGCCCGATGCCCGCCGACGCCCGCCTCCGCTACCTCGACCCCCAGACGATCTCGCAGCTCGACTCGATGGAGCTGCGCGCGCGGCTGATCGTCGAGGGCTTCATCACCGGCCTCCACAAGAGCCCGTACCACGGCTTCTCCGTCGAGTTCGCCGAGCACCGCCCGTACAACCCCGGCGACGAGCTGCGGCACGTGGACTGGAAGGTCTACGCCAAGACCGACCGCTACTACGTCAAGCAGTACGAGGAGGAGACCAACCTCCGCCACTACGTCGTCCTCGACACGAGCCCGTCGATGCGCTATCAGGGCGACGCCGCGCTCTCCAAACTGGAGTACGGGGCCTACCTCGCCGCCGGGCTCCACTACCTCATGGCGCGGCAGCGCGACGCGACAGGGTTGATCGCCTTCGACGAAACGGTGCATACGAGCGTCGCGCCGAAGAGCACGCAGGGCGCGCTCCGCAACCTCCTCGCCCAGCTCCAACACCTCGTCGACGCTCCCCCGCCGAAGCGGCGCGATGCGGCGCAGACCGGAGCCGCCGCGGCGCTGCACGAAGTCGCCGAACGGATCGCCCGGCGCTCGCTCGTCGTCGTGATCACGGACCTCTTCGAGAACGTCGCCGCCCACGACGACCTGCTCAAAGCGCTCCAGCACCTCCGCTACCGCGGCCACGAGGTCCTCGTCTTCCACGTGCTCGACGGCGCGACCGAGCGGCGCTTCGCCTTCCCCGACGTGCCGATGCTCTTCCGCGACATGGAGACGGGCGAGGAGGTGACGCTCCAGCCCGCCCAACTCCGCGAGAGCTACGCCGAGGCCGCGAGGGCCTTCGCCGAGCGGTTCCGCCGCCGCTGCCGCGAGTACCACGTGGACTTCGTCGAGCTCGACACGGCCGAGCCGTTCAACACGGCGCTCCTCGCCTACCTCAACAAGCGCCGCCAGCTCTACTGACGCACGGGCTCGGGGGCCGAGCCGTCCACCTCGTCACGCCGTAGGCCGTCCCGCCACACGGCCCGCGACGCCCGACTCGTCGGCGACTACCTTTGCCCGATTCCACGCCAACCCTCCGACTCCGCATGAACCCCCGTCCTGCTCTCCTGCTCGTCGCGCTCGCGCTCGCTAGCTCCGCCGCGTGCGCGCAGCCCGTCCCCACGCTCGACGCCGACCCCGAACTCGCCGTCCGCTACGCCGAGACGATCACGCCGTCCGACCTCGCCGCCCACCTCTACGTCTTCGCCTCCGACTACTTCGAGGGCCGCGAGACGGCGACGCGCGGACAGAAGCTCGCCGCGCAGTACCTCGCCGGACAGTACCGCAAGATCGGCGTGTCGCCGAAGGGCACGGCCGCGACGGACGACCCGCTGAGCCCGGCGGCCTACTTCCAGCCCTTCGCGCTCACCGAAGCCTACGTCGCGAGCGCCGGGCTCACGGTGCAGCGCGGCGGCGAGACCGTCGCCACGAGCACGTTCACGCCCGAGCGGCAGGACGGCCTCGCCTACCTCCGCAGCGGCGGCGACGGTAGCATGACTGGCGGCGTGGTCTTCGCCGGCTACGGCATCGGCGGCAACGAGGCGTACGACGACCTCGCCGCGCTCCGCGACGCGGGCCTCTCCGTCGCTGGCAAATGGGTCCTCGTCCTCGGCGACGAGCCGCTCTCGGCCGAGGGCCGCAGCCTCCTCACCGAGGACGGCGTGCCGACGGACTTTTCGACGTCGTGGTACCGGAAAGCGCTCGGCTTCCTCCGCAGCGACCTCGGCGCGCCCGCCGGCTTCCTCGTCGTCGCCGACACGAGCCCGCTCCAGCCCCTCGGCGTCGCCGAGCAGGCCGCGGCGACGGCGCAGAGGCTCGGCTCCCTCTCGCTCGCCGGATCGGAGAGCGGCGGCGGCAGCCGGTTCCCCGCGATGTTTAACGTCTCGTCGGACTTCGCGAACGCTATTCTTGCCTCGTCGGGCCGCACCGTCGCCGAGTTGCAGCGGGCCATCGACAGCAGCCTGATACCCGTCGTGTTCGCCGTGGACGACGTGAACGTGGAGGCCGCGGTCGAGCGCGCGACGCGGACGGTCGAGAGCGAGAACGTGCTCGCGTTCATTGAGGGCTCCGACCCCGTGCTCAAAGACGAAATCGTCGTCCTCTCATCGCACTACGACCACGTCGGCATGGACCCGCTCGCGATTGGCGACGGGATCTACAACGGGGCCGACGACGACGGCTCGGGCACGGTTACGATCCTCGAAATCGCCGAGGCGTTCGAGCAGGCGCGGCGCGACGGCCACGGCCCCCGCCGCTCCGTCCTCTTCCTCAACGTCTCCGGCGAAGAGAAGGGCCTCCTCGGCTCGGCCTACTACGCCGACACCGAGCCCGTCTTCCCACTCGAAAACACCGTCGCGAACCTTAACATCGACATGATCGGGCGGTACGACCCCGAGCTCGACGGCGCGACGAACTACGTCTACCTCATCGGCTCGAAGATCGTCTCCGACGACCTCGACCGGATCTCGACGGCAGCGAATGCCCTCGTCGGCGGCGGGCTCGAACTCAACGACCGCTTCAACACGAAGGACGACCCGAACCAGTTCTACCGCCGCAGCGACCACTGGAACTTCGGCAAGCACCGCATCCCGTTCGTGTTCTACTTCACCGGCACGCACGAGGACTACCACGGCGTCGGCGACGAAGCGCACAAGATCGACTACGAGCGGATGGCGCGGATCGGCCGGCTGATCTTCGCGACGACGTGGCAAATCGCCAACCAGGACGCGCGCCCGGCGATCTCCGGCGCGGGCTTCTGGGACGGCGAGGGCTGAGCGAGAACTGGCACTGCGCTCGGGCGGAGGTAGAGACGCAGCATGCTGCGTCTCTACGGCGGGGTCGGCGCTGGGTTTACGATTTCGAGGCGCGGAGGCGGTCGAAGTGGACCTGCTGGTCGGTGCCGGGCGGGACGCTGAACGGGTCGGCGGGGAGGTCGGCGAGGTTCGGGCGCGGGCCGGCGGGGGTGTGGACGAAGCGCTGCGGGCGGCCGTCGGGCTCCTCGCCGTCGCCGAGCACGAGGACCGTCGTGCCCTGCTCGACGACGCGGCCGGCGCTGTCGCGCTTCCAGCCGTCGGCCCAGTCGTAGATCCACTTCGCGTCGGCGGCGATGAGGCGGACGCAGCCGTGGCTGGCGGGCGCACCCGTCGGCATCGTGTACTGGTGGATGTGGAAGCCGCGCGGGGCGTGGAAGTTGAACACCCACTTCATCAGCCACTCCTCACCTTCCGGGCTCTCGGACGAGATGCGCTCGGGCTCCTGCCAGTTGAAGTTGTACCGGCCGCCCGGCGTGCGCGAGCCCTCCGCGCCCGTGTTCACGACGCCCCACCGCTGGAGCCGGCCGTACTCGTAGGCCGCCCACGCCTGCACCTTCTTATCGATGACGAACAGCTTGTCGAAGTCCGCCGCGCCTTCATAAAAACGGGGGAACGGGGCATACGCGCGGATGTCGAGGTCCGCCCGGCTCGGGACGATCAGCGTGTCGCCAACGCTGAGCTCGGGCACGCGGACGTAGTTGATGAACTCGATGAGCGGGAGGTGCTCGCGGCCCGCGCGGGCGTCGCCCTCGCCGAGCTCTTTGTAGAGCCGGTGGCGGGCCCACACCGAGTTGCCCTCGGGGTCGCTGAGCACCGCGTAGCGGTACGTCACCTCCGGCAATGCGTCGAGGTCGCCGTGCCGAGCGTAGAGGAGCGCTTCGAGGTCTTGCTGGTCGTAGTAGCGCTGGTACGAGCCCTGCGCGGCGGCCGGCGCGGCGAGTGCCGTGCAGCCGAGCACCAACAAGAGAAGGGGACGAAACACGAGCGGACGCATTATGAGCAGGGGAATGATTGCAGAAGGGGGCATACTACGGCGGAGCCGGGAGCAGGCTCCGGCGTCCTGCGGTTTCTGGCCTTGTGCCGTACAAGATTCCCGCCAACTTCCCGCTAGCCGCCGTCGCGCCAGCGGAGGCGGACGACGAGCGGGCGGTGGTCCGAGAACGTGACGGCGGGGACGTGGGCCTCGACGACCTCCCACGCGGGGTCCACGAGCACGTGGTCGATGCGGACGACGGGGAAGTCGGCGCGGTACGTCCCGCCCCAGCCCGAGCCGGCGACGGCGAAGGCATCGGTCCGGCCCTCGGCGAGGCGGTGGTAGCCCCAGTTGTTCGCCGTCGCGTTGAAGTCGCCCGCGACGATGACGGGGAGCGTCTCCGCCTCGATCTCGCGGACGATCTCCTCGACCTCGGCGGCGCGGCGGCGGTACGCCTCGCGGTAGCGGCGGACGAACGGGAGCCACGTGCCCGGCTGGAGGAGGCGGACGTCCTCCTCCCACGGCTTCTCCTGCCCGAAGTAGCGGAGGTGGACATTGTAGTGGACGCCCTCGCGCCCCTGCCACCGGAACCGGGTGCGGACGTACTGCGACGCGCCCCGGTCCTCCGGCCCCGTCTCCAGCGTCCGCTGCAACTGCTGAACAACGACGAGCCCGCCCGGCGCGTCGGGCCGGATCAGGACGGGCTGGTGCGTCACCCAGTCTGGCGGGATCGCGAGTAAGTACCCCAGCGAATCCACGGCGGGGCTGACGTACGACGCGATCGTCGGTCGGTACGGTGGCTGCGTGCGGTGGCGCGCGACGGTCTCCTGGAGCCCCACGAACACGGGCCGCTCCGCCACGAGCAGATCGAACACGTCGGCCGCCAGTTGCTCGGCGCTCGGGCCGAAGCGCGGGACGTTCAGCGTCATCACCACGAGGTCATCGTCGGCGGCGGGGCCGGCCTGTTGGAGCCGCTCGAACGGGACGAGCCGGAGCGCGAGCACGACGAGCGCCACGACGTGGAGCGCCACCCAGCCCCACCGTTTCATCGCCACGGGCACGGCCGTCAGCACGAGGAGGGCGACGGCGAACGCCGGGAGCGCGACGGCGAGCAGTTCACTCCACCAGAACGTCCGAGGGTCGACGTGGACGGCGGCGTAGCCCGTCGCTGCGGCGAGCAGGACGAGCCCGTCGAGCAGCACGAACAGGGCCCAGAAGAAACGGCGCACGAGGGAAGGGGATGACGGTGGGAAGGTGGAGGATACCGCCGTATCGCCTCGCCCTGCCACGCCGCGCCCGTTCAATCGTTCTGGCTCGCTTCGTAGAGCGCGCGCTTTTCCTCTTCGGTGAGCGCGTCGTACCCCCGCTCGTTGATCTTGTCGAGGATGCGGTCGATGTCCGCTGGGCCTACGACCTCGACGTCTTTCTTGGGCACCCGTTTCATGCGGCGCCCCGTGTCCGACTTCCCGGACGAGGCGGCGCGGCGCGGCGCGTCCTCGTCGCCTTTCCGGCCGGCCAGCCAGCGGTCGAGCCGGGCGAGCACGCCGCCCTTCTCCTCGCCGCGCGCCGGGGCGCTGTAACCGCCGTAGGCAGAGCGTTGTGGGAAAAACGCCTGCGCCCACGCCGCGAGGTCGGTGCCGCGCTGCTGCGCCCAGCCGAAGAGGAAGCCGATGCCCGCACCGCCGAGGTACGTCAGGAGCAGCGCGGGATGGCCGAGCGTGAACAGGACCGAGAGCAGGAGGAAGCCACCCGCCAGCCACTTCAGCGGGACGACGCCGATGATGAACAGCCCGATGCCGCGGTTCGGGTAGAGCGCCGCCACGCAGAAGAGCACGCCGAAGACGGGCGCCATCGCCCCGTCCACCGGGAACAGCCGGCCGTCGGGGATCACCGCGCCGAGGAGCACGGCGAGGAGCGCGCCACCGATCGCGGCGAGCACGTAAAGCCCGAAGAGCCGGTGGCTGCCGTAGGTCTCCTCGAAGTCCCGGCCCATCCAGTAGAGCCAGAGCATGTTGAACCCGAACGAGATCAGCCCCCAGAACCCGACTTGCAAATGGACGACGCTGTACGTCAGGAGCTGCCACGGCCGGAACAGCGGCGTCGGCAGCGCCGGGTTCAGCGCGAGGTACTCCACGACGAACGTCGCCGCCGGCCCCGAGAGGCGGACGAAGAACCACGCGACGTAGATCACCGTGTTCACGGTGAGCAGGAGGCGCAGCGCCGGCGGCAGCAGGCGGTACCACCGCTGAAATCGGTCCAGGGGAGATTCTCCGGTCATAAAGCCGCGGGGAGACCCGCTATCAATCCGACGGTCCGGCGGGGAAGGCTCGCAGGGCCCCTCCCGTCCCCGGATGATACCACGCGCGCAACGACGCGCCGAGGCAGCAAGCGGAAAAGTTTAGTACCCAGCGCGGCGCGGTTGCGGCCCAATCGGGAGCTTCCCGCGCCAGTACTGGATGAGGAGGAAGCCGGCGAGCGCGCCGCCGAGGTGGGCGAAGTTCGCCACGCCCGCCTGCGTGCCCGTGACGCCGGCGTAGAGCTGGAGCACCATCAGCCCCGTCACAAACCACTTCGCTTTGATCGGGATCGGGGGAATGAGCAGCATCACGCGCTCCTCGGGGTACATCATCCCGAAGGCGAGGAGCACGCCGAACACGCCGCCCGAGGCCCCGACCGTCGGCACGATCACCGGGTCGCCGATGCCGAAGAGGAACGGCGACGAGGTCACGAGGAGCTGGAGCAGGCTAGCTCCGATCACGCAGAAAAAGTAGAAAAACAGGAAGCGCTGGCTCCCCCACGTGTTCTCGATCCGCATCCCGAACATCCAGAGGCCGAACATATTGAAGAAGATGTGGCCGAGCCCGCCGTGGAGGAACGCCGTCGTGACGAGCTGCCACGGGTAGAACTGCGGAACCGCGTTCACCTGCCCGAACCGGCTCGGCGCGACGTCGGGCGTCCCCGCCGGCCACAGCGCGAACCACTGGAAGAGGAAAGCCTGCATCTGAGGCGCGACGGTGGCGAAGTACACGAGCCCGTTGATGATCAGGAGGTTCTTGATCACCGGTGGCATTACGCTCCACGTCGGCGGCTGGTACGCGGTCTGGTTCATTGACTAAAACAGGGGTGACGGAGTAGGGGTAGAACGGGGCCCCCGATGCGGGGGTTGCGTCGAACGAGCCGAGCCGGGGAAGGTTGCGAACGGTCGGATAAGGGGAAAGGGTGAGGGGAAAAGGGTAAAATGAGCGCATCTGCCGGGACCGCATTACGCTCCCCGTGCGCTCGCCCGTACCGACTCGACGGTGCCGTACCGACTCGGCTGTGCCGCTTCAATGGCTTAATCCGATCTCCCCTCTTTACCCTTCACCCTTTTCCCTTTTCCCCTTCGACTGTGTACCTCTTCCTCTCCGACCTCCACCTCGGGCGCGGCACCGCTGCCGAGAGCCGCGCCGCCGAACGCGACGCGCTCGCCCTCCTCCGCGCGCACGAATCAGACGTGCGGCCTGCCGGGGGCGACGGCGGCCTCTTCCTCGTCGGCGACGTGTTCGACCAGTTCATCGAGTACCGCCGCCTCGTCCCGAAGGGGTTCGTCCGGCTCCAAGGCCTCCTCGCCGAATGGACGGACGCGGGCGTCCCCGTCACGTATGTCGTCGGCAACCGCGACCCGTGGCACCTCGACTACTTCGAGCGCGAACTCGGCGTGCGCGTCGTGCCCGACGGCGTGGCGGCGAGGCTGGCGGGGCGCGAAACGTATATTGCCCACGGCGACGGGCTCGTCCCGACGGAGCAGGCGTACAACCGGCTGAAGCCGCTGCTGCGCCACCCCGTGCCCTACCGGCTCTACCGGAACCTCTTCCCCGGCGACTGGGGCTACCGCCTCGCCCGGCACATCGCCCGCCGGGGCAGCGGCGCGCCCGACGCCCCCACCGTGGACGCCCTCCGCGACGCCGCCCGACGCCGCCTCACCGGCCCCACCGACCTCGTCGTGTTCGGCCACGGCCACCGCGCCGAACGGATCGACGGGCCCGGCGGGACCTACCTCAACCCCGGATACTGGTTCGCCGACCGCACCTTCGCCCGCCTCGACGCCGCCGGCCCGGCCCTTCTCCGCTGGACGGCCGGCGAAGCCCGACCGCTCGACGCGACCGAATACGCACGCCACGAATAAAGAGTAAAGCACAAAACGAGCGGGAGCCCGGCCCAACCCGCTCCCGTAGACCCGCCGCATCGTAGGTTTACCGGAGTTCACTCCCGCAGCCTGTCCCACAGGGCATGCGTAATAACCCCGCGCGCCCGGCCGTTTCCCCACCGGCCCTCCCCTTGAATCCAGGCGGTTTTACCGCTCGCCGATCCCGCCACGCATGCCCAGCGATCCCTACTCCGAAGACGAGTTGCAGCGCTACTTCGACGACCCCGAGGCGCGCCGCACCGCCACGTCCGACGCCGAGGTCAAGCGCCGTTCGTTCACCGCGCTCAAGTGGGTGACCCTCGGCATCGGGGGCATCGCCCTGCTCTTCGTCCTCTGGCTCGTCATCCTCTCCTTCACGCTCCCGCCGACGGAGTTGATCGAGAACCCCGAGCACCTCGAATCGACCGTGGCCTACACTGCCGACGGCGTCGAGCTCGCGCGGTACTACCTCGGCCAAAACCGAACGTGGGTCGCCTCGAACGAGATCTCGCCGACGATGACCGAGGCGCTCGTGGCGATGGAGGACCGGCGGTTCTACGACCACTGGGGCGTGGACATGCGCGGGTTCGCCGCCGTCGCCTACGGCGCGCTCACCGGCCAGGGCGTCCGCGGCGCGAGCACGATCACGATGCAGCTCGCGCGTAACCTCTACGAACAGATAGGCTTCGACCGCTCCGTCACGCGGAAGGTGAAGGAGATCCTCACCGCGATCCAGCTCGAACGGCGCTACACGAAGGACGAGATCGTCGAGATGTACCTCAACACCGTCGCGTGGGGGAACAACGCGTTCGGCGTCGAGGCCGCGGCTCAGACCTACTTCGACAAGTCCGCCGCCGAACTCGACGTCGAGGAGTCCGCCGTGCTCGTCGCGATGCTCGCGGCGACGACGCGCTACAACCCCGTCCGCAACCCCGAGGCCGCGATGCGCCGGCGCAACCTCGTCCTCGCTGAGATGGTCGAGAACGGCTCACTCGACCGCACCCGCTACGACGAACTCAAGGCCGACTCCATCGCGCTCACGTTCCGGCCGTACTCCCACACCGACAACCTCGCGCCGCACTTCGCCGAGATCCTCCGCGCCGAGCTGAAGAAGTGGGGCAAAGAGAACGGGTACGACATCTACACCGACGGCCTCGTCGTCCACACGACGATCGACAGCCGGATCCAGCAGATGGCGCAGGCCGCCGTCGACGCGCAGACCGACAAGCTCCAGGCCGTCGTCGACGTGGAGTGGAGCGCGCGCAACTCGTACCGCTCGCAGCGAGAGGACGACTACGTCCGCTACGCCGCCGCGAACGACTACGAGCCGTGGGGCTACTTCTGGAACAGCCAGACCCGCCTCGTCGATGCCTTCATCCGCGACACCGACCGCTGGCGCCGCCTCCGGGACGAGGGCGCGAGCCGTGAAGAGGCCGTGGCCCAACTGCGCGGGGACGAGGCCTTCATGGACTCGCTCAAGACGGACAAGACCCACCTCGAAGCCGGCTTCCTCGCGATGGACCCCAACACCGGCTACGTCCGCGCGTGGGTCGGCGGGCGCGACTTCGTCGCCGACAAGTTCGACCACGTGAAGACGGCGCGGCGCCAGCCCGGCTCCACGTTCAAGCCCTTCGTCTACATCGCCGCCATCGACAACGGGTACTCGCCGTACTACCGCCTCATGGACTCGTCGTTCGTGTGGCGCCAACCCGGCCTCCCGGACTGGCGGCCGACGAACTCCGGCGGCACGAGCGGGAGCTACGTCACGCTCCGCACGGCCCTCGGCCAGAGCAAAAACATCCCGACGGCGCGACTCACCAAGGAAGTCGGCCCGGCGACGGTCGCGACCTACGCCCGCCGCCTCGGCGTCGAGAGTGACATCGACGCCGTCCCGTCGATCGGCCTCGGCGTGAGCGACGTGACGCTCCTCGAGATGGTCTCGGCTTACGCCACGCTCGCCGACGGCGGCGTCCATCACGAGCCGCAGTTCATCCTGCGCATCGAGGACCGCCAGGGGAACGTGATCGCCAACTTCGAGCCGCAGGGCCGCGAGGCGCTCAGCGCGTCGACGGCCTACACCGTCGTCGACATGATGCGCGAGGTGATCGACAGCGGCACGGGCAACCGCATCCGCTGGAAGTTCGGCCTCCGCGACGCCGACTTCGCGGGCAAGACCGGGACGACGCAGGAGAGCGCCGACGGCTGGTTCATGCTGATGCACCCCGACCTCGTCGCCGGCGCGTGGGTCGGCTGGAACGACCGCCGCGTCGCCTTCCGCACGAGTTGGTGGGGGCAGGGCGCGCACAACGCGCTCCACATCGTCGGCGACTTCGCCACGCGCGTCGCGAAAGCCGAAGACCTCCCGCTCGCCCGGCAGCTTGCCACGAACCGCTTCGAGCCGCCGAGCGGGTACGTCCCCCCCGCCGCCCCGCCGCCGCCCGAGGACGTGGACGGTCGCACGCCCGTCCAGCGCCTCTTCGACCGCTGGGAGAACCGCGACAACCCGCGCCGCGACGAGGAGAACCGAGGCCGCATCGGCTGGTGAGCTGAGCGACGACGTACGAGTGACGAGCAACGAGTCAGGAGCGACGACGTAGCGTTTTAATGGAGGCGACGGTCATTGCCAGGATCTCGTCGGTCTCGCTCATGAGGTCGTTCAGCCTCGTCACCTCTACCAGTTCCGCTTCGACGAGCAGTTCCAACCAGTAGAGCGTTTCATCCGCTTCCTCTTCGACGATCTTTAGCTTGGCAATCATGTCAGCCGTCGAGCGACCACGGGAGGCCGCCCGGTAGTTCGCTCCGACCGAGGTGCCCGAGCGCAAAAGCTGCCGGCCTATGACGCGGGCCGCCTCGCTGCGCGGCAGGGCCCCGACCAAATGGATCACTCGGAGCGCCAGCCGCTTCGTCCGAGTCCTGAGGTGTCGTTCAGCTTCCATAACTTGGGGCTTTATGCCTCAGACGCCTGTGGAACCCATTCGTAACTCGTCCTTCGTATTTCGTCACTCGTGAAAATTCTCCACACCGCCGACATCCACCTCGGCTACGAGACGCACGGCCGGCTCAACCCCGAGACCGGGCTGAACTCGCGCCTCCACGACTTCGCCCGGAGCTTCCGCTTCCTCGTGGACCGCGCCCTCGCCGAGGACGTCGACCTCTTCCTCTTCTGCGGGGACGCCTACCGCACGGCCGACCCCACGCCGACGCAGCAGAAGCTCTTCGCCGAGTGCCTCCGTCCCATCGCCGACGCGGGCATCCCGATCGCGATGATCGTCGGCAACCACGACCACCCCGTCTCGTTCGGGAAGGCCTCGTCCGTGGACATCTTCGGCTACTTATCGGGGAACGTCCGCGTCTATCGGACGCCGACCGTGGACCGGATCGACACGAAAGCGGGGCCGCTCCAACTCATCGCCCTGCCGTGGCCGATCCGCTCGATGCTGCTCTCGAAGGAGGAGCACCGGAAGAAGAAGCCCGAGGAGATCCGCACCTTCATCGAGGAGCTCTACACCGGCTTCGTGCAGCAGGCGGCCACCGAGCTCGACCCGTCGCTCCCGGCCGTGCTCGCCGGGCACTTCACCGTGCAGGGCGCGGAGGTCGGCGGGAGCGAGCGGACGAGCCTCATCGCGCACGAGCCGAAGTTCACCGTCGGCCAGCTCACGCCGAACGGCATCGACTACGTCGCGCTCGGGCACATCCACAAGTATCAGGACCGCAACCTCGCCGCCTACGAGCGCGGCGAAGGCCCGCCCGTCGTCTATCCGTCCTCGCTCGAACGCATCTCGTTCAAGGAGCACGACGCCGAGAAAGGCTTCGTCCTCGTCGATATCACGACGGACAGCGGCGAGAAAAAGACGACGTACGAGTTCGTCCCCACGCCCGCGCGCCGCTTCCTCCCAATCGAAGTCGACGCCCGTGATACGGCCGACCCGACGGGTAAGATCGTCGGCCGGATCAAGCTCGAAGACGTGCGCGACGCCGTCGTCCGCATCCGCTACCGGATCGAAGAGGCGCAGGTGCCGCTCGTCGACGGGCGCGCGATCCGCGACGCACTCGCCGAGGCCGACACCGTCGCCGCGATCGAGCGCGTCGTGGACCCGGCCGAGCGCAAGCGCACAACGGTCGTGCAGCGGGACGCGACGCTGAAGGTCGCGCTCGGACAGTACATCGCCCAGCACGAGAGCCTCGCGTCAATGGAGGACGCCCTCATCGCCGCCGCGCTCGAAATCGAGCGTGAGGTAGACGGGAAGGGCTAGCGCCGCGCACTCGTCCACGCCCGGTGCCCGGCCGCTTCTGCCTCGGTCGCCGCGTCTCGCGCATTGGCCGTCTGCTCAAAGACGCCAAACACGGCGGCGCCGGATCCGGAGAGCGCCGCGTATCCCGCGCCCGCATCGAGCAGCCGCTGCCGCGCCGCGCGGATCTCCGGGTATCGAGCGAGGATCGGCGCTTCGAAGTCGTTCACGAGATCGCGCCGCCACCGTTCGAGGTCGTTGGAGCGCACGAGGTCACGGAGGTCGGGGCGACCCTCCACCTTCGGCTCGACGAGGCTGTACGCCGCCGCCGTCGCCACCTGCACGGATGGCATCACGACGGTGAGGGCGTAGGGCAGTCGGTACGGCTCGTCAGCCAACGGCTCCAGCACTTCCCCCCGGCCCGTAGCGAGCATGGCCTCGTCGTGAAGGAAGAACGGGACATCAGAGCCGAGGTCGGCTGCGAGGCGGTGGAGGACGGGCGCGGGGAGGTCGAGGCCCCAGAACTCGGCGAGGAGGCGGAGCGTGTGGGCGGCATCGCTGGAGCCACCGCCCAGCCCGGCCCCGTGCGGCACCTGCTTCCCGAGGTAGAGCGCGCCGTTCGGCTCGATCCCTGCCTCCCCCGCCAGGGCTCGGGCGGCGCGCACGCAGAGGTTCCGCTCGTCGGCCGGGAGCGCCGGGTCGGAGCAGGTGAACCGGAAGTCCTCGGCCGGCTCCACCGTCAGCGTATCGTGCCAACCGAAGGGCAGCAGGACCGTTTCGATGGCGTGGTACCCGTCCGCGCGACGGCGCAGGACGTGAAGACCGAGATTGATTTTTGCAGGGGCGAGGTGGGGCAATGGAATCGGAGGGTGCTCGTTTTAGGAGAAGACCGGAGACGAGAGGATAAGGGCCCCAGCGGCGGTATTGCGCCGGGTCAGCCATGCCCTTAGTTTGCGGCGCCAATTTCGGACCCAACCGCCATCGAATGCTCTTTCCGAATCGTCTAGCGACAACTGGGGTTTGTTGTCTGCTGCTCTGCCTGCTCATCGTGGGGCCCCTCCCCGTTCAAGCGCAGACAAGCCCCTCCGCCCTCTCGCTGGCCGAGCAGCAGGCTCTCATGGCGCAGCAGGCCCGCCAGCAGGTCAATGACCGGATCCTAGCCGCAGGGGGCGTTCCTCTCGAAGGCGCCCTTGACCCAGCCGCGTACATCGTGGGACCGGGCGACGTGTTCAGCATTACTACGGGCGGGGCGATCCCGCTCCAGATTGCCCCTTCGGTGACGGCCGACGGCGTCCTGGTGGTCCCCTCACTCGGGAGCTTTCCCGTCGCTGGCCTCAGCTTGACAGAAGCCCGCGCGCGCGTCATCACCGCGCTCCAGCGGTCCTATCGCAACGTGCCAATCGAGGTGGCCCTTGCACAGCCCCGCCAGTTCTACGTGCACGTCTCTGGAGAGGTCGCCCGTCCCGGCCGTCACGTGGCCGTGCCCGTGGCCCGCGTCGAAGACGCTCTCGCCGCTGCGATGGAGGACAACAATCCGCTCCAAGCGCTGGAGAGGCAGCGGCGCGAATACTGGAACTACGACGGCCTCCCGGCCCTGCGCAACGTGATGGTGGAGCGGCAGACGGGCGAGCGGATCCCTGTAGACCTGATGCGCTATTACGCGACCGGAGATACCCAGTACAACCCGTACCTCCGCGACGGCGACCGCCTCTATGTACCGACCTACACGAGCGATGGAGACGCGGTCTTCGTCGAGTACAAGAACCGGGAGATTCTCAACCGGATGACCACGAACGGGACGACCCGGACTAACGTGGACGCTTACGACTTCCGCCCCGGCGATACCGTCACCGATCTCCTGCTCGTCGCTGGAGGCCCGTCACTGCTCAACGAAACGAGCACGATCCGCCTCATGCGGAACGTCGGTGGTGCACTCGACGTGCGCTCGGTCGATGTGCAGGCCATCATCGCCGGGACCGAACCCGACGTTTCGCTCCAACCTCGCGACAGGCTCCTCATCCCCGATGCCTTGGCTCGTACCGGGGTCGCCGAAGTCGACGGTTTAGTCGTCTACCCGGGGACGTACCCTATCGTCGCTGGCGAGACAACCCTCCGCGACCTCGTGGTCGCCGCAGGAGGCGTCCTCCCCGAGGGGCTGCTGCGGGCGGCGTACCTCGAACGCCGTGGGGCCGCCGAGTCCGCGGATCGCACGCAGTCGCTCGAGTCTGTCGAGAACCCTGCCGCGCGCGATGCCCTCATCCAGCAAGAGATCTTCAAGCAGGCCCGGCTCACGGACCTCTCCTTCGTCAGCCGGCAATACCTGACCCGTGAACTCCTCCAGTTCCAACGGGTCTCCCTCGAACTCGGCGACGACGTGGCCTCCATTCCCGAGGTCCCACTCCGCGACGGGGACCGGTTCGTCGTACCGCGTGACCCCGATGCCGTGCTCGTCATCGGCCAGGTCCAGAACCCTGGATACGTTCCTTTTCGCGCTAGCGCCGATGCGGCGTACTACATCGAGCAAGCCGGAGGCCAAGGTCCGGCTGCCGCCGAGGTCTACCTCCGCGAAGCCGGGAGCGGCGCGCTCCGCTCCCCTGCGAATGCTCCTATTCGCTCAGGTGACGCACTCTTCGTCGATCGCGAGCCGATGGCTGACACGGAATCCTTGCAGGCGCTGGCACTCCAGGAGCGCCAGCTAGATTTCCAGCGCTTGCAAGAGCGCTCGAACCGCCGCTTCCAATACATCCAGACGGGGCTCGCCATCGTGGGCACCGCCGTCGGCCTCGTCACGACGTACCTCCTCATCCAGAGTGAGACGTCGAATTAGCGTTCGGCCCTATTCCACCAGTCTGCTCGCGCATGGAAATCAAAACCCAAGAGACCACGCACGGCGATGGCCTCGCTCTCGAGGATGAGGCACGCCGGGAGCAAGCTTCCCAAACCCTCTGGACCGGGCTCGCCATTCTCTGGCAGCGTCGCCGGTTCATCGCGGGCGTTACGGCCCTGGCCGCCATCGTCAGCATCGTCGTTGCCCTGCTGATGCCGAAGTGGTATGCAGGCGAGGCGCGCGTGCTACGCTCAGAGGGCGGGATGTCGATCATGGGCATGATGGACCGCGCCTCCGGCGGCCTCAGCCGCCTGCTCGGAGCCGGCGGCGGTGACTACGTCCGCTATCTCGCCATCCTCACGAGCCGGTCTATGCTGGAGTCCGTGGTGGAGGAGTTCGACCTCGTGCGCGTATATGACATTGAAGCCGATGATGACGAGAACCCGCTCGATATGGCTGTCGAAGAGCTGACAGACAATGTAGAGTTCGATGTGGACGTCGAGTTCGACTACCTCGCTGTACGCGCCTACGACAAGGATCCAGAGCAGGCTGCAGCGATGGCGAATTTCATCGTAGCGCAGCTGAATGAGGCGAATGCGCGCCTCACCTCGCAGAGCGCACGCGAGTCGCGCATTTTCATTGAGCAGCGACTCCGCAAAGCGGAATCCGACCTGGACTCCGTGCGGGGCGAACTCCAGCAGTTCCAAGAGGCAAATGGCTTCGTCGAGCTCGAATCCCAAGCTCAAGCGTTCATAACCTCCATGGCGACACTGAAGGGCCAAGTCGCCGAAGCAGAGGTCCGCTACCAGACGCTGGCCCAGCAGTATGGACCGGACAACCCGCAGGTGCAGGCGGCTCGCACCGCGTTGCAAGCCGCCCGCCGCCAAGTCAACGCGGCCCTCGGCGGACAAGACGCGATGCTTCCCGTTTCTATGCAAGAGTTGCCCTCGATGAGCCGACGCTATGCGGAGCTGATGCAAGACCAGCTCATTCAGGCAGAGGTCATCGAGAACATCTACCCGCTCTACGAGCAGTCCCTCTTCCAAGAGCGCAGTGAAGCCTCGGCGGTGCAGGTGGTGGACGAGGCCGTCCCGCCGATGCGAGCGGCCAAGCCTTCGCGGCGGATGATCGTGGTTGTCGTCACGCTCAGCGCCTTCATGCTGGCCTGCCTCTTCGCATTCGCACACGCGTGGCTGTGGCAAAACAGAGCACAGCTCGCTCATCGCCTGCACGCAGCCAGCCGCCGGGTGGCCTGAGCCATTGGGCAACGAACCTTCCGCTGCAATCGAGGGCGCTCCGCTTGCGTTTCTGGAGGCGGTCGTGGTTTGGGGCACGCGTGCGCTCGCGGCGACGCTCGTGGGCATCCTCGTCGCCTTGCTCAGTCTAGCCTGGTACGCGCCCGAAGCTCTCCCCTTCCTGCCGCTCGCCCTCGTCGGTCTCTGCGGCATCGCGGTGCTGTCCCGCTACCCCTTAGCGAACTTAGGCGTCGTACTCGCCGGCTTCGTCTTTGCGGTCAACTCCGACGAGGGCCTCCAGATATCGGAGGTCGTCTACGGCCTGTACCTCTACGCGTACGTGTTTTTCTGGTACGCGCGCCGACTCCTCCGTGGCGACAAGATCCTTTTCAGCGCAACGGATCGGGCCGCCCTCCTCTTCATCGTTGGAGGGGCCTTCCTGGGCGTAGCGATGGCCCTCGTATTCGGCGCCTCGCTCAGCGACTTGCGCTCCGACCTCACGGCGTTCCTCGTCCTCGCCCTCTACTTTCCTGTCAAGGAAGCCTGCCGCTGTGCACCGCGCGGTCCCGATGTCATCGTGTATGTGCTGATCGGCCTTGGGATTTTCCTCGGCATCCAGAACTTCATCGTCTTCCGGTCGATCATCTCTTCGGCTACGCTGGCATGGCAGGTGGCCGACGCCCGATTCGCCGCTACGGAAGCTCTGATCATGATCAGCTCATCCGGGGTGTTGTTCCTCCTGCTCGACGCCGAACGGTGGCGTCATCGGCTAGGGTTGCTCGTGCTGCTCCTGTTCATGCTGGCTTCCCTCATACTGACGAAGGGCCGGACGTTCTGGATGGCCTTCGCCTTCGGGACCGTCCTCTCGCTTCTCTTCCTCGGGGGTCGCCAGCGGTTCCGCTTGATCTTCCTTACGACCGTAGGCTCCGCCGTGCTCGTCCTCATCACGGTGACGTTCTTCGGTCAGCTCGCCGACCTCGTGTTTAGCGGAACGCTGAGGCGACTCGCCACTCTACAGGACGCTTCGTCGCAGGACTTGTCGCTGATCGCCCGATTCATCGAGTGGAACGCGCTATGGGACTACATCGTGCGGAACCCTGTTCTGGGCTACGGCTTCGGCACCACCTACCAGTTCTACGACATCATGGATGTGGGGACCGTGGACCGGACGTTTACGCATAATGGGTACCTCGGCGCGTGGTTCAAGCTCGGCATCTTCGGCCTTCTCGTGCTCCTCTTTCTATGGGTCAGTGGGATTTGGGATGCCGTCGTGGTCTACCGAACCCGTTTGCTCTCCGAGCGCTACCGCACCTATGCGCTGCTCTCAATCGTGTCGCTCGCGGCGCTCGCGCTCGCGGCCAACGCGTCCATCTTCTTCATCTATATGAACCAGCTCTTCCCCTTCGCGCTCCTGACCGGGATGGCGAGTGGGCTCCGGCAGCGAAATCTCTCTCTCGTGGGACAAAGCCGAGCGGCGGCCGTCCAAGCTCACACGGCTGGCTCGGCGCTGTGAGCGCGGGGCACCAGACCCTGAAGAACGCTCGCTCGCTCGCGTGTGGCGTGACGGCCATCATTGCCCGCGATGCGGCCCGCGTCGGCTCCCACCCCGCGTCGGCTCCCACCCCGGTTCGGGGGCTGTAGCGTCCCAGCATCGCTGTCTTACAGGACGTAGTGTGAGGGCAGGTTGCTCGAAAGCTCTCCTTGTCCTTCGCCCTGATGGGGCGAGAGGACGTACCCCATACCGCCGGCGACCTTCAAGGGCAGACCATCGGGGTCCACGTTCTTGCCCCACAGGGGAGCGATGCCCGGCACGACAGAGAAGGGGTGCATAGGCTACGGCTCTCGAGCAACGCGGCGGGACACTAGCTGCCCCAGCCGTCACATCCGGCGGCGTATTCCCTTGACTTTGGTATCCTAATGAGTGCAGGTAGGCAGATTGCCAAAAACATGGGGGCGCTGACCCTAGCACGCGGGGTAACTGCGCTGCTCAGCCTCGGAACCTTCGCACATCTTACACGGGCGCTCGGGCCAGACCGGTTCGGGATTTTGAGCTGGGGTCTCGCCCTACTCCTTTACTTTTCACTTATCGTCGACCTTGGCCTGGGGGTCCTTGGGACTCGTGAGGTAGCCCGAGACACCAGTCGCGTTCGACGTCTGGCCGAGGAGATACTGACGCTGCGCTTGGTGCTTTTAGCGGTTGCCCTGAGCGGCTTCGCCCTCATCGTACTCCTCCTCGACAAGCCTCCGTTGTTCAAGTATGTTATCGCCGTAGAGGGTCTGGCGCTCGTTGGCCACGCATTTGCGTTTGACTGGGTGTATCAGGGAGTCCAGAGGATGGGCATCATCGCCCTTCGAAATGTGACGAGCGCACTCCTGACATTCGTCGGGGCTATCCTCATCGTTCGATCACCCGACGATGTGGTCTTAGCAGCCGTCATCACTACATCAGCCCTCCTACTCAGTAACGGCTGGATGGCCGTGACGTATTGGCGTGAGTTCGGCCCCCTTAGGCTACGCGTAGAGTGGACAGCTTGGAAACGCCTGGCCCGCCCGGCTTTCCCAATTGCCGCCTCCCTGCTCATGATCTACGTATACACGACGGTAGATCAGCTCATGCTGGGCTTGCTCCGCTCAGATACCGAAGTCGGATGGTATGCGGTCTCTTTCCGGATTCTGACGGCTGCCCTCATTGCGAGCGACGTCATCAACCAAGCCTTCCTCCCCGCTCTCTCTGAAGCCTATGGCAATCCGATGGCGATGCTCCACAGGGCTCGCACCTTCGCGACCGCTTTGTTCGCCCTCGGTCTCCCGATCGCTGTAGGCGGAGCTGCTATGGCTCCCGAGATCGTCGTCCTCTTTGCGGGTGATGACTTCGCGCCTGCTACGGTATCGCTAACGCTCCTCATGATCAATGTCGGCCTCGTTTACATCGGCAAGGCATTCGGCGACTCGCTCATTGCTTGGGATCGCGAGCGGGCCTTCCTGTGGATCGCCACGGCTGGAGCCTTACTCAACATCGCGCTGAACGCCATACTGATCCCGGCTTTTGGCCTGAACGGCGCGGCTGTGGCGACGGTCATATGTGGCGGCGGTGTCACCGTGGGGCTTGCCGTGACATACTACCGTGCCTTCGGGACCCTCTTCCTTCCCGAGTTAGCACGCACCGCGCTCGCTACCGCAGTATGCGTCGGGGTTCCGGTATGGCTCGGCCGTGCTTGGGAATGGCCCCTCCTCGTCATCGTTCCAGTGTGCGTGCTACTCTACGGAGGGGGGCTCGTGATTTTCCGTGTCATCCGCCCGAGCACGCTCGCCGTTCTTCGAAGGACGGCTCCAACAGAGTCAACTTGACAGAGCACAGTGAGCCCGTAGATTCTGTTGGTATCACTCCATCCTCCGCCCCACCCAATACGGGATTCGCTGCACGACATGCCTAAAGTCGCCCCCCCGCTGGACATATTCCCTGCTTACGACAAGCGCCGTGCAGAAAGCACGGGGCTCCGCAGGTGGATCTACAAGCTTTCCCCGATTCCGCTGCACACCCTCACGCCCCTCGTGTTCGAATTGCGGTTATCCGTCCTGCGCATGCTCACTCGACGGGTGCCTCGACAGTTTCAGGGGATGCGTGACCTGCTCGTCAACATTGGGCCGGGACCGTACGGCAAACCTGGCTGGGTGAACGTAGACATTTTTAAGGCGGAGGGTATTGACTGCGTGTACGACTGCCGCAAGCATTTGCCCTTCCCGGACCACGCTGTCCGCGCCCTGTTTTGCGAGCACGTCTTCGAGCACATCGACTACACCGAGGAGGCCCCGCACTTCCTCGCCGAATGTTATCGAGTACTACAACCGGGAGGCGTCGTCCGAATCATCGTGCCGGACGCCGAGGCATACCTCCGGGCCTATTGCGAGAGTGGCTGGGAGCGGCTCGCCGAGGTCCGACAACTCGGCGAGAACCGCTACGATCCCCATCACGGTGGTCACTACCGTACGAAGATGGAGCTCATCAACGTCCTATTCCGACAAGGCTTTGAACACAAGTTCCTGTACGATTACGAAACCCTGGCGCTGTTACTGAAGGACGCCGGGTTTTCGCAGGTGAACCGCGGGACCTTCGGAGAGTCCGTGCTGGATGAACTCAAGATTGACAAGCCCGAGCGCGCTTCCGAGAGTCTTTACGTTGAGGCCATCAAATAGCCTCAACGTAGACGAGACTCTTGAAACCTCCGATTTCGCCAAGTTGATGTCCGATCCGTATCGTCACCGCCTCATGCTGTTCGAGCCGAACAGCGGGGGGCACCACGCTGGGTACATCGCCCACGTCCTCCAGGCATGGCGCAACCTCACCCTTCCGGGCCGCATCGCGGCGGTCGTCTCGCCGCGGCTTTTTGACGAGCACCCTACGCTGCGGGACCTCGCGTTCGACGATGGGCACGGTGCAGCGGAGTTTGTGGAAATGCCCGAGGCTCCGGCGCTGAAGGGGCGCTCTCTTCTGGCGAAGGGGATCGGAGAGCGGCGTCTGCTCAAGGAGTACACCGAGCGGCTGCGGCCCGAACACGTCGTCCACATGTTCATGGACCACGGCCAGTTTGCCCTCGCCACCGGCCTCCGGTTCTCGTACCCCGTCGAGATCTCCGGCCTTTTCCTCCGCATCTCCCACCAACGTGCGCTCCCCGACGAGACCATGCACGAGCGCGTCGTTCGGCTACGGAAGCGGTGGCTGCTATGGGCCGCCCTCCGCAACCCCCACATGGGCGTCGTCTTCTCGGCGGACCCGACTGTCGCTCCAGCCGTCCGCGCGCTCGATCCCAGTGCACGGACCGCAACGCTTCCCGACCCGGTGCCCCTCCCGTCTGGGAATGCCGAGCCGGTCGAGACACGGATGGCCTATGGGGTGGAGCCGGACCGGCAACTCGTCCTGCTCTTCGGCGTGCTCGCCGAGCGGAAAGGGGTCTTCAAAATGCTGGAGGCGCTTCGCCGACTGCCCGACGCGGTCTGCGCCCGCCTCTGCGTCCTCTTCGCTGGACCGGTGGAAACGGGGCTCGAAGGGCGGCTACACTCTGCTATGGATGCTGTGCGGCGCGAGCATCCGGTCCAACTCCTCCTCCACGAAGCCTACCTCCACGAGCCCGAGATCAACGCGCTCTTGGGCGCTGCCGACCTCGCCCTTCTTCCCTACCAGGGGCACTCCGGAACAAGCTCCGTCCTCATCCGAGCGTCCGGGACACAGCGCCCTGTCTTGAGCCAGAGCTATGGCCTGATGGGCGAGCAGGTCCGCGAGCACGCGCTCGGCCAAGCCGTCGACGCCTCCGATCCGCAAGCCATCGCTGATGGGCTCATTCGCTTTCTCGAAAACCCAACGGTAGGATTCGATCCGGCCCGAGCCCGAGCCTTCGCCGAGATGCACACGCCCCACGCATACGCCGAGGCCATGCTCGCCCACCTCGACCTGCTGACTTCCCGCTCCGGCGTCCCGTCGCCGTGAGGGCAGCGGTCGCAACATCCACGCGGCCCCTCCTGCTCCGGCAACCCTGCCTCGGCCTGGCGAACACTGACACATTCAGCCTGCGCTTGCCGACTCGTGCCATCTGAAGCGAGTTCCTCGAGCTGGATGCCCCGTCTATCTCCCCCCGCGTGACGGTCTCCATCTTCACTATCACGTACTTCCGAGTGACGAGGAACCGCTTGATAAGACGTACCGCATCCTCGCAGACCGCTATCTCTTCTCAACTCGCCCGCCCTCTCCATCAACGATCGAATCGGAATTGCTGACGCTTTTCAGGCTCGTGGAATGCGATGCGTGAACACAGCGGACAATCCCAAAGTAGAGGAGCCAGCCACAGAAATGTCTTCATACCGCTGAGATCCTTGACCTCCGAACTGACCTATGGAGAGGAAGGGGACCACCCGTTCCTCAATCCGAAGACACTACATTCATCACCACGTACCGTTATCGATGGGTAGGAATGGAAGACCCGGACCCTGGACAG
Source organism: Rhodothermales bacterium (assembly GCA_039944855.1). Lineage (NCBI taxonomy): Bacteria > Pseudomonadati > Rhodothermota > Rhodothermia > Rhodothermales > Rhodothermales bacterium. Next base: position 78,977 of record JBDUXZ010000002.1, read on the forward strand.
TCGGGTGCGCTCCTAGTATTGCCCTTCGCGCACCCTGTCGCTATTCTGGGATCGAGCTTGAGGGTTTCTTGCTGGGCTATTGGTTTCCGAACGGAACCGGTGCGCCAGACAACCACCGTACCATAACGCGCCGCAGCGTCTCAACCTGCGCCTTCTCCACTAGCGACGCCCCTGCCGTACCGCGCAGACGTAGTGATCGATGGAAGCGAATCCTTGACCAGGTCGCTGCCTCGCACACCATAAGCCACGCCTCGCGTAATGAGACCGTTGTTTCTCGGCAACGCACTCCATAATCAGATCACTTCCTCACGACCGCTTTGCCCACTCCGATTCGTCGCGTTTGCATTCAATGGCCTAGGCTTGGGCCGCTGCATCTCAACAGGTTGCGTGCCGCTCACGAGGTGCTTGGCCGCCACGGTATCGAGGTCGTTGCGCTGGAGATCGCAAGCAACGACGCCATCTACGACTGGCGCGAGGAGCAGGCTCCGACACCGTATCCCCGCGAGACGTTGTTCCCCGGTCGCAATTACGACAACCTGACGCCGGAGCAACTCCATACGGTCACCACGGAGGCCCTCGACAAGCTCAACCCTGACGCCGTCCACATCCACAGCTATGCGACGCCCGATGCCAGGGCATGCCTTGCTTGGTGCCGTCGCCATCGCCGTGTTGCTGTATGCATGGCCGAGAGCAAAGAGAGCGATGCCCCACGGATATGGTGGCGCGAGAGACTCAAACACGTCATTGCTTCGGAGTTCGACGCTGCTCAAGCTTCCGGCTCCCCAGGAACTCGCTACGCAGTCAAACTGGGGATCCCTGCCTCTCGCATCTTCATTGGCTATAGCGTCGTCGATAACGAGTACTTCGCGGAGCATGCGCTGATCGCTCAGAACGATCCCTCGGGAGTCCGCCATCTGCCAGGCCTCGGCGATCCGACTCCCTTTTTCTTTGCCTCGGCCAGATTCATAGAGCGCAAGAACCTTCCAGCGCTCCTGCACGCCTACGCCCGCTACCGCCGCGAGAGCCCTGAACCTTGGCGGCTTGTGCTCATCGGAGATGGCCCGCTCCGTCCTCAGCTCGAACAAATCATTGCCGATGAGCAGATAGAGGGCATAACGCTGGCCGGATGGATGCAGATCGAGCACCTCCCCTCGTACTACGGGCTCGCGTCCGCTTTCGTCCATACTGCTGAGGTCGACCAGTGGGGTCTCGTGGTGAACGAGGCCATGGCTGCCGGCCTCCCCGTCATCGTTTCCACCGGAACCGGGTGCTCCGAGGACCTCGTCCACGACGGCGAGAACGGGTTCACGTTCCGGCCCGACGATATCGCCACGCTTGCTCGCCACCTCTACGCTGTGGCGCACGAGGTCGATCGCGATGGCTTCGCCCAGCGATCCCGCGAGATCATCGCGGAGTGGCCGCTGGAACGATTTGGAACCAGCCTCCACCAAGCTGTCGAGGCCGGAGCGGAGGTGGCTGACCGGCGGGGCTTTAGCCTGCTTGCGCGCGCCGCCCTGTGGGCTTTGCGGAAGGCGTCACGGTCAATCACGTCGTTCCATAGCATTGCGAGGTAGCAACCGCTCGGCTCTCACGCGCTTATTCTTAACTCCAGCCGCCCTCCCTCCTTCGCTCGTTTACCTAGCTAGTAACCCCGTCGCTATGACTGCCCCCAACTCTCTCCAAGACCGTGTCGAGCGCGAACGCGCCGCGCACACCGAGGACGACGTGCTGGGCCGGAGTGCCCAACTCAAGGACCGGTTCAGCCACATCTGGCGCTACCCCGCCCTCCGCCGACTCCTCGACACCCTCGAAGGCCATCTCTCCAACCTCGACGGGAAGCGCGTTCTCGACCTCGGCTGCGGGCGTGGCGAGCGGAGCCTGACGCTGCTCGAACGAGGCGCCACCGTCGACGGCATCGACATTTCCCCTGTCTACATCGGACAGGCCGAGGACGAAGCCCGCGCCGCCGGCTTCCCCGACGCCCGCTTCACGTTCATCGCCGGCGACGCGCACCACCTCCCGTACGACGACGCCTCGTTCGACCTCGTCGTCGGCGACGGCATCCTTCACCACCTCGACCTCGACGCAGCGCTCGGCGAGGTCCACCGCGTCCTGAAGCCGGGCGGACGGGCGCTCTTTCGCGAGCCACTCCTCGACAACCCCCTCCTCAAACTCTTCCGCGCCCTCACGCCGAAGGCACGCACCGAGGACGAGCTCCCGCTCAGCACGTCGGACCTCCAGCAAATCGAGGCCTCGGACCGGTGGAACGTCGAGAGCTCGTACTGCGGCCTCCTCAGCGCCCCGGTTGCCGTGGTGACATCGTTCGTGCTGCGCCCCTTCCCGAACAACGTCTTCCTCCGTGCCGCCGACCGGGTGGAGCAGGCCTTGGCTAGCCGGAAATCGCTCCACGCGAAGCATCAGTACGTCCTGCTCAATCTCGTGCGTCGCGCCTGACCCCGTAGGCGCAGCCGGGGCTAGCCCCGGCCGGTGTGGCCGAAGCCACCCGTTCCACGCGCCGTCTCCTCTAGCTCGGCTTCGGGCACGAGTTCCACACGTTCGACGCGGGCTACGACGAGCTGGGCGATGCGCTCGCCGCGCTCGACGGTGAACGTCTCGAGCCCGTGGTTGATGAGGATGACCTTCACCTCGCCCCGGTAGTCGGCGTCGATCGTGCCGGGGCTGTTGAGGACGGTGACGCCGTGCTTCGCGGCGAGGCCGCTTCGGGGACGGACCTGCCCTTCGGTGCCGAGCGGGAGCGCGAGCTTGAGCCCGGTCGGGAGGAGGGCGTGCGTGCCGGGGGCGAGCGCGACGGGCTCGGTGACGGCGGCGCGGAGGTCGAGCCCGGCGGAGCCTACGGTGGCCTGCGCGGGGAGGTCGAGCCCTTCGCCGTGGGGGAGGACCTGGACGGGGACGCGGATGGGGTCGGACATGGACTGGGGAAATGCGTAGGGGCGACCGGCCGGCCGCCCCTACGGGTCGGGATGGGAACGAGCGTCAGTGTGAGATGGCGGCGGCCTCTTCCGAGCGCGCCATCATCCGCTTGAACGGACCGGCGATGAAGAAGAACACGACGCCTGCCGCAATCGCGATCGACGCGACGAGGCCCATGAACGAGGGAAGTTCGAGGACTTCGTAGAACGACGCGATGTAGCCGGCGATGAAGTTGCCGACGGAGGCGCCGAGGAACCACACCCCCATCATCAGCGACGAGACGCGGGCCGGGGCCAACTTCGTCATCGCGCTCAGCCCGACGGGCGAGAGCGTGAGCTCGCCGAGGGTGTGGAGGAGGTACGTCAGTACGAGCCACATCGGCGAGACTTCGGCGCCGCCGGCTGCGGCGGCCCCGGCCCCGATCATCACGACGAACCCGAGCCCGAGGAGCACGAGGCCGACGCCGAACTTCGTCGGGCTCGACGGGTCCTTCCCGCGCCGCCCGAGCCACACCCACAGCGCGGCCACGACGGGCGCGATCGTGAAGATGAACAGGGCATTGAGCGACTGGAACCACGCCGCCGGAATCACGCCGGTGCCGAGCCCCGGGATCCACTGCAGCCAGTCGCCGACGGTGCGGTCGGTGGACTCCTGCGCGAAGAGGTTGAGGCTGGAGCCGGCCTGCTCGAACGCCGCCCAGAAGACGGCCGCGCCGAGGAAGAGGAGCCCGATGAGGTAGAGCCGCTTCCGCTCGGCGTCGGTCCAGTAGTCGCGTGTGAAGAGCCATCCGAAGAGGCCGAAGACGATGACGAGCAAGATCACGGTGTAGATCGTCGTGATCGTCTCGGCCGTGGAGGCGATCACGCCCGCCGCCATCAGCCCGCCGAGGACCGCGATGAGCACGGCGAAGCCGCCGAGCCCTTTGAAGAACGCGCCGCGCGCCGTCGCCTTCTCTCGCTGCGCCTCAGCGGTGAGCGCGCCGACGTTGCCGAGTTGCTTCCCGAAGAGCACGTAAACGATCATCCCGACCGTCATGCCGACGCCGGCCGCAGCGAAGCCGTAGTGCCAACCGTAGTTGATCGCGAGCGCGCCGCAGACGAGCGGGGCCGCGAAGGCGCCCATGTTGATCCCCATGTAGAAGATCGTGAAACCGGCGTCGCGCCGGGCGTCCTCGGCCGGGTAGAGCTGCCCGACCATCACCGAGATGTTCGGCTTCAAGAGGCCCGTCCCGATCACGATGAGGCCTAGGCCGGAGAAGAAGAAGATCGTCGACGGGATCGCCATCGTGAAGTGGCCGAGGGCGATGATGATGCCGCCGACGAGGACGGAGCGCCGCTGCCCGAGGATCCGGTCGGCGATCCAGCCGCCGGGGAGGTTCACGAGGTAGACGAGCGAGGTGTAGAGCCCGTAGATCAGGGCCGAGGTCGCCACGTCGTAGCCCAGCCCGCCGTCGACCGTCGCCGCGGTCATGAACAGGACGAGGAGGGCGCGCATCCCGTAGTACGAGAAGCGCTCGAAGAGCTCGGTGAAGAAGAGATTCGAGAGCCCGAGCGGGTGCCCGAAGAAGCGCGTGTCGTTCGCGCCAATCGCGCCAGAGGCGACGCCTCCGCCGGCAGCGGCGATTTCATGCGCGGCGAGGTCCGTCGAGGCCTCAGCGTTGGGATCTTTTGCCATAGGGGTCTACTCGGTGGGAAGAGGAAGACAGCGAAGAGGAGACGTCGCCAAGCGAACGGGCAGAAGATAGGAAGAATCCACAGGCCGTGCAGGGCGATCCGGCGTTCCTCCCGGATAGGCCGCCGGTCTGTCCAGCGAGGTCACACCCTCACGCAGCCCCATCGAGCAGTTGGAGCGCGAGGGCGTGCGGGGCGAGAGCGTCGGCACCGAACGCATCGAGCGCATCGTCGAGCGCGGCCTGCCGCTCAGTTGTCCAGAACCGCCGCTGCCAGTCGGCTTGCACGAGGCGGCGGACGCGGCGGCGCAGCCGGGCTGCCCGCTTCGCCTCCCACCGGCCGTCGGCGGCCAGCCAGTCGCGGTGTTGCTGCATGGCGTCGGTGAGCGCGTCCAGCCCCTCCGTCTGCGTGGCGACGGTCTTCACGACGGGGGGCATCCACGTCGCCTCGTCGTGCGCACGCAGCCGCAGCGTCGAGCGGAGCGCGCCGACGAGCGCGTTGGCGTCGGGGTGGTCGGCCTTGTTGACGCAGAACACGTCGGCGATCTCCATCAGCCCGGCCTTCATCGCCTGGATCGCGTCGCCGCTCTCGGGCACGAGCACGACGACGACGGTGTCGGCGGCCTCGGCCACATCGAGTTCGCCCTGCCCCACGCCGACGGTCTCGATGAGCACGCGGTCGAAGCCGGCGGCGTCGAGCACGTCGCACGCCGCCTCGGTCGCTTCGGAGAGCCCGCCGCCCGCGCCGCGCGCCGCGAGCGAGCGGAAGAACACGCCGTCGTCGCCGAGCCGCTCGCTGAGGCGGACGCGGTCGCCGAGGAGCGCGCCCCCCGTGAACGGACTCGACGGGTCGACGGCGACGACGCCGATTGTCTGCCCGGCCTCGCGGACGTGCCCGATGAGCCGGTCGGTAAGCGTGGACTTCCCCGCGCCGGGCGGCCCCGTGATGCCAACGCGCCACGCGCCGCCGGTGTGCGGGTAGAGCGCGTCTACGAGGTCATCGGCCCCTTCAAGGCCGTTCTCGACGCGCGTGATGGCGCGGGCGACGGCGCGGCGGTGGCCCGCGAGGACGGCATCGGCGAGGGCGTGAGGGTCGGTGAGGTTCATGGGAGGAAGATGACGCACGCGGCGCGCTCCGTGCCCGGCATCGCCATTATCAATCGCAAATTTTCATTTCTTCCCCGCTGCCGCCCCGACCTTAGCAAGCTCGTTACCTCCCCATTGTCATTGCGAGAAGCGAAGCGACGAAGCAATCTCCCTAGGGAAGCAGGCCGGAAGACCTCTAGAAGTCCTTCGGAGATTGCCGCGTCGGCCTTCGGCCTCCTCGCAATGACAACGGGGGATTCTCCTTCGCTCTCCTGGCACTCCCCATGTCCGAACACGCCCCCCGCACGCACACGAACGGCGCGCTCCGCGATGAGCACGTCGGCCAGACGGTCACGCTCAAAGGCTGGGTCGACACCCGGCGCGACCTCGGCGGTCTCATCTTCATCGACCTCCGCGACCGCTACGGGCTGACGCAGGTGGTCTTCTCACCCCAAGTCGCGCAGGCGGCGTACGAGAACGCAGAGAAGCTCCGCACCGAGGCCGTGATCTCCGTCCGCGGCGAGGTCCGCCGGCGCGACGCCGACCAGGTCAACCCGAAGCTCGCGACGGGCGAGATCGAGGTGTGGGTGGACGACGTGGAAATCCTCAACACGGCCGAGCCGCTCCCCTTCGTCGTGACGGCGCACGAGGAGAAGCAGCAGAACACGAACGAGGAGCTCCGCCTCCAGTACCGCTACCTCGATCTCCGGCGGCCCGCACTCCAACAGAACCTCCTCCTCCGCTCGAAGCTCTACCAGAGCGTCCGCCGCTACTTCGACGGGCACGACTTCGTCGAGGTCGAGACGCCGGTGCTGATGAAGTCGACGCCGGAGGGCGCGCGCGACTACCTCGTGCCGAGCCGCGTCCACCCCGGCCAGTTCTACGCGCTCCCGCAATCGCCGCAGACGTACAAGCAGATCCTCATGGTCGCGGGGCTCGACCGCTACTTCCAGATCGTGAAGTGCTTCCGCGACGAGGACCTCCGCGCCGACCGCCAGCCGGAGTTCACGCAGATCGACGTCGAGATGACGTTCGCGACGGAGGAGGGGATCTACGAGATGATGGAGGGCCTGATGGCGCAGGTCTGGCGCGAGCTGAAGGGGACGGAGTTGGAGACGCCGTTCCAGCGGATGCCGTACGCCGAGGCGATCCGCCGCTACGGCTCCGACAAGCCCGACCTCCGCTTCGGCCTCGAACTCCACGACGTGTCAGCCGCCTTCGCCGACACCCCGTTCCGCGTGTTCAGCAACGTCGTCGACGCGGGCGGCGCGATCGTCGCGATCCGCGTGCCGGGCGAGGGCGACCGCGGGCGCGGCGCGATGGACCGGCTCGACAAAGACGTCGTCCGCAAGCGGATCGGCGCGGGCGGGCTCGTCTACTTCAAGCTCCCGAGCGACGGCAGCGAGACGTTCTCCTCCGTGAAGTCGGAGGTCCTCCCGACCGAGTACGTCGACCGCGCGATCGAAGCCGTCGGTGCCGAAGCCGGCGACCTCGTGCTCGTGCTCGCCGGGCCGCAACCGAAAGTGTTCGAGCAGGCCGGCACGCTCCGCCTCCACCTCGCCGACGAGCTCGGCCTCCTCCCCGACGGTGCCGACGGCCCGTGGCGCTTCCTGTGGGTGACGGACTTCCCGCTCCTCGAACACGACGCCGACGAGGACCGGTTCTACGCCATGCACCACCCGTTCACGAGCCCGAAGGCCGAGGACATGGCGAAGCTCGACACCGACCCCGGCGCAGTCCGGGCGCGGGCGTACGACCTCGTCCTCAACGGCTCCGAACTCGGTGGGGGCTCGATCCGGATCCACCGTCGCGAGGTGCAGCAGCAGATGTTCCGCGCCCTCGGCATCGAGGCGGAGGAGGCGCAGGAGCGATTCGGCTTCCTCCTCGACGCCTTCCGCTACGGCGCGCCGCCCCACGGCGGCATCGCCTTCGGCCTCGACCGGATCGTGATGCACCTCACCGGCGCATCGTCGCTGCGAGACGTGATCGCGTTTCCGAAAACGCAGGCGGCGTCGGAGTTGATGAGCCACACGCCGGACGCCGTCGACGACCGCCAGCTCCGCGACCTCCACATCCGCACCGTCCTCCCCGACGCCAAAGCGGGCGACGGCTCGGACAAGACGAAGGCGGTGAAGCAGCCGTCGTAGGCTCGCGACCCCCTGCCGCGCTCACGGTCACTCGCTACGCTCGTTCCCCACTTTGCGCGGCTGTCCCCCTCGGCGAGGGGGACAGCCCGGTGCGCCCTGAGCAAGCGTAGGGACTCGTCCCGGAGCGACTGATGGCGCACCGGGCGGGGGTCCGCTCCGCTATCGCAGCAGCGTCATCCGCCGCGTCGCCACCACGCCGTCCGCCGAGAACCGCGCGACGTAGACGCCACTGGCGAGCCCGCGCGCATCCCACGTCGCGGTGTGCGACCCGGCCTCGAAGCGCCCCTCGGCCAGCACCGCCACGCGGCGGCCGAGCGCGTCGAACACCTCCAGCCGCACGTCCGAAGCGCGCGGCAGCGCGTACCGGAGCGTGGTCGACGGCGCGAACGGGTTGGGGTAGTTCGCCTCCAGCGCGGCCTGATCGGGAATCCCGCTCTCGCTCTCATTCGCGACCGCGTTCCCCATCAGCGCCTCGACCCACATGTGCCAGCCGTCGTCGGCGTTCTGGAACCACGCCTGCGACATGTTATGCCACGTGTTATCGCTCCACAGCTCCCACTCGAACGGTGAGGGGGCGCCGAGCGACTGCGTGGCGGCGATCGTGAAGTCGTTCGTGCCGTACGGCGCGGCGTACTCGACGGACACGAAGAACGAGGCCGGGACGGCGACCGGGGCGAACCGGAGTTCCGTGGCCGGCGATGGCGTGGCCGGATCGCCATCGACCTGCGCATCAGCCAGGGTGTAGGTCTGCGAGAACAGCGGACTGCCCTGCGGGCCCGTCGCTGCCGTGCCGCCGTAGACCCGGAGCGTGTACGACACGAGCGCCGGGGTCGGCGCGCGCGCGCTGAGGTAGACGTCGACGCCTTCGAGCAGGCCGCCGCCCGGCACCTCGAACGCGACGGCCTTGCCGAGGTCGGTGAATTCGTTCGTGCCGTGGACGAACCCGCCGCCCTGCGTCGTGAAGGCGTTCTGCGTGTCCGTGTCCGTGAGGTGCGTAAGCGTCCCGCCGCCCGTTCCGCCTCCCTCGACGGTGAGTGTGACGGGCACCGTGAAGGTCGCCTCGTCCGGGTCGTTCGAGGTGATGACGACGGTGCCGGTGTACGTCCCGGCCTGCAATCCGACCGCGCTCAGTCCGACGGTCACCGTGCTGCTCGCGCCGGGTGTCGTCGTGCCCGAGCCCGGCGTGACGGCGATCCACGAGGCCCCGCCGCCCGTGTTGAGCGCCGCGTCGAGCTGGAGACGCGGCCGGGTAAGGCCGTTGCGGGAATCCGTGACGGGGACGCCCGTCGAGGCGATGGCGTCGAGGATTTCGGTGACGCTGGCCTGCGGGCGCTGGCCCTTCATCACGGCCCACGCCCCGGCGACGTGCGGGGCGGCCATCGAGGTGCCGCTCAGTTCGCCGAAGACGCCGCCGGGCATCGACGACGTGATGGTCTGGCCGGGCGCGAGCAGGTGGAGGCCGGCCGAGCTGTTCGAGAACGGGGAGATCGCATCGACGATCGTCCCGCCGGAGCCGTCCTGCGTGGAGCCGACGCTGACGGCCGTCGAGATGCAGGCCGGCGCGCCCATGGCGTTCGTGAAGCTCTCGTTCCCCGACGCGATGACGGTCGCGATCCCCGCCGCCCGGAGGTTGTCGATGACGGGCTTGAGCGGGTTGTCGTCGCAGGCGCTCGTGAACTGGCCGCCCCCGAGGCTCATGTTGGCCGAGGCAATAGCGAACGTGTTGCGCTGGCCGTAGACGTACTCGAGCCCGCGCATCTGGTCCGAGGTCGCGGTGAGGGTGCAGGGAGCCTGGCCGCCGCAGATCTGCGCGTCGAGGATGGTGGTGAAGACCTGCACGGCGATGAGGCTCGCGTCCCGCCCCACGCCGGAGAACGCGGGGCCACGGCCCACGGCGATCCCGGCGACGTGCGTGCCGTGGTTGCATCCGTCGACCCCGCACGGGGCCGCTGCGCCGGGCCCGGTCTGCTGGGTCTGCCCGTTCGGGCAGTTGGACACGGCCACGCCGGCCTGCGACGATGAGAAGCACGCCTCGGCGACGGCCCGCCCGCCGAAGAACGGGTGCCCCGTGTCGGTGCCCGTGTCGAGCACGGCGACGGCCTGCCCCGCGCCGGAGAACCCCTGCTGCCACGCCGCGGGCGCCCCGACGATCGCCGTGCTCTCCGCCAGCGACGTGGGGTAGAGCACGTCCTCGTGTACGTCGTACACGCCGGGGTCGGCGGCGAGGGCGTCGAGCCCGGCGACGTCCACGGTCATCGCGACGTAGGGCACGGTCTCGAAGGTCTTGACGGAGCGCACGTCGTAGGCGGCGAGCCGGTCCAGCAGGGCCTCCCGCGCCGAGGCGATCCCTGTCCGCTGCCGGTCCACCGCATCGTTCCGGCCCAACTCCCCTTCGGGCCGGAACGCCGTGTTCAGCCCGACGATCACGGCGACCGAGCCGGTCCGCCGCGCGGTTTCGCGGAGCGCGGCGAAGTCCGAGACCGCCGGAGCCGTGCCGTAGCGCTCCGCCACCGGCGGCTCAAGCCCGGCAGGCCGATTGGCGGTGGCCGACGCATTCCATGAGAGCGACCCCGCTCCGGTGTTGCCGATCGTCAGGTTCAGCGTCGTGGTCGCTCCAGCCGCCAGCGTTGCGCCGAGGCTGGCCGGCGTCACCGCGATGTCCGGCACGTTGCCGCCACCGCCGCCCGAATCGCCGAGGGCGCGGATCACGAACGCGTCTTGTTGCCCGTTCCCGAGGATGTCCCCGAGCGCGGTCCAGTCGTTCGGCGCACTCGTCCCGCTGAAGAAGCAGCGGCCGGCGTAGTTGCCGGTGCCCTCGTCGTCCGTGCCCATCGGGAACGGGACGTCGAGGAAGCCGACGACGATGAAGAACGATTCCCCCGCCTGGAAGGTCGGCGGCGCCGGGTCGAAGCTGACCGCGAGGAGTTGGCCGTTGGGCGCGGGCGCGCTCCCCGAGCCGAAGAACAGGAGGTTGCCGCCGGTGGGGCTGTTCGGCCCGGCCGCATCGTCGTACACGGCGATCGCGAGGTCCTGCGTCCCCGACTCCGTCCGGTATGCGAAGCGGGTGCCCGTAAGCGTGAAGGCCGAGGACGTCGTGAACCGCGTCGCCGCGTAGAACTCCGTCGCCGCGCCGAAGCCGAGGTAGTCGTCCGGCGTCGCGTTCCGGTCGTCGTAGACGATGGAGTCCGGGGCGAAGCTGGAGGGCGGCGGGGCGGCGAACGCCTTGGTCAGCGGGATGCTGGCATCTGCCGCCCGGATCGACGGCGCCTCCGCGACGTGGTGCTGTGCGCTAGCGCGGGGAACGAGCGTGAGTAGGAGCGCGAGAGCGACCCCGAGGGCGCGGGCGGTGAGACCGGACATGGCAGCGACACGTTGTGATAGAGGAATCCGAGGCCCGAGCCCCGCTTCTCTATCAGGAACGTGAAGCCGCGCTGCGCCGGATCATCCGGCCTCGCTCGTCCCACCATCCACTTCTGGCGTACGGCTCGATGACATCGCGCCCGGTGTTTGGTTACCGCACCAGCGTCATCTGCCGCGTCGCGACGGATCCGCCCGCGCTGAGCCGCGCGAAGTAGACCCCGCTCGCGAGCCCGTCGGCGTCCCACGCGACGGTGTGCGAGCCGGCGGCGCGGCGGCCCTCGGCGAGCGTCGCCACGCGACGGCCGGCGGCGTCGAAGACCTCCAGCCGCACGTCGCCCGGCCGGTCGAGCTCGAACCCGAGCGTCGTGCGATCGCGGAACGGGTTCGGCGCGTTCTGGCTGAGGCGGAAGCCGGTCGGGGCCGTGTCGGACTCGGCGGCCACGGGGTTGAGGACGAGCGGGCGGCGGTAGACCCCGTTCCCGTGCGTCGCCACGCGGAGCGTCCGGTCGCCAGCCGCCACGAGGTCCATCACGAGCACGGCCTCGGGCAGCCCATCGCTGAACGCCTCCCACGTCGCGCCCGCGTCGCGCGTGACGAACACGCCCACGTCGTTCCCGACGAACACGGTGTCGGGCGCGAGCGGGTCGAAGGCGACGGCGTTCGTCGGGGCGTCGGGGAGCGGGCCGGTGACGTCAGTCCACGTCGCGCCAGAGTCCTCGGTTTTAAAGACGTGCGGCGTGCCGAAGCCGCCCATCGTCACCCACACGGTGGCGTCGTCGGTCGGGTGGACGGCGATGTCGACGACGAAGCGGTCGGGCAGGCCGAGCGTGATGTCGGTCCATGCGTCGCCCCCATCGCGGGTCACGAAGAGGCGCGGCGGGCCGGGATTGTCGACGGGATCGCGGAGGAGCGGAGCCGTCGCGACGTAGACGACATCCTCGTCGACGGGCGAAACGGCGAGGGCGAGCGGCGGATTCCCGTTCGGGTCCACGTTAGCGCCCCCGTTCGTCGCCGTCCAATTGGTCCCTCGGTTCGTCGATTTATAGACAATGCTGCGCCCGGCGTAGAGCGTGCTCGGCGCGCTCGGCGCGACGGCATAGGGCGCGATGAACGCGGTCTCGTCGGAGAACGGCGGCGCAATGCCAGCGGTAAACGAGAAGCCCCCATCGCTTGAGCGGCGGAGGTTGAGGCCCTGCGACGAAGCGTAGGCAATGTCGGGATCGCTCGGGTCGATGGCCGTCCACGTCCCGTCGCCGCCGAAGACATGGTCCCACGCCTCGCCCTCTTCCATGCGGACGGTGCCGTTGTCCTGCAGCCCGCCGAGCATGTACGCTCCGTCCGCGGAGACCGACGTGCCGTTGTAGAACTGCGCCGTCCGCATCCCGAACTCGAGGTTCTCGATCGTGTCGCCGCCGTCCGTCGTGCGGTAGACGCCGCCGTCGCCGGCGAGGTACACGATGTCGGGGTCCGTCGGGTGGAACGCGACGGCGTGGTTGTCGGCGTGGATCGGGTTGAGCTGGGTGATGTTCTGCCCCTCGCCGTTGGAGCGGTACATGTTGACGCCACCGAGGTAGAGCACGTCGGGGTCGAGCGGGTTGACGCCGACGTAGTGGGCGAACCAGCCCTGGAAGCGGGCATAGTCGAACGTGCTGAGGGTCTCCCACGAATCGCCGCCGTCGGTCGTGCGGACGAGGTAGGTCTGTGTCCCGCCCGAGCTGAAGATGCCGTCGCCGATGCTGGCGTAGATCGTCTCCGCCTCGGTCGGGTGGCGGCTGAGGAGCACCTTCCCGATGTAACTCGTGGGGAGCCCGTCGGTGACCTGCGCCCACGTCTCGCCGCCGTCGGTCGTCCGGTAGAACCCGTAGTCCGGCGACTCCTGGTTGCCGCAGACGGCGAGGACGTCGTCGGGGTTGGCGGGGTTCACCGTCACGTCGGTCCCCATCACCACGTCGAGCGACAGCGTCCACGTCGCGCCGGCGTCGCGGGTGACGTAGATGCCCTCGGTCGTCGCGGCCCACAGCGTGGCGTCGTCGGTCGGGTCGAAGCGGAGCATCTGCACGCCGCGCTCCTGGTTCCGCGACCAGTCGAGGCTCGTCGCCCACGTCGCGCCGCCGTCCGTCGATTTGAGGATGCCCATGCCGTAGCTCCCGCGCGTCGGCCGGTAGACCACGCCCCCCGTCGACTCGCCGTAGCGGTAGACCTCGCCGGTGCCGAGGTAGACCGTGCTCGTGTCGCCGGGCGCGATCACGACGGCCGAGGCCGCCGTCACGCCGAAGCCGGTCGGGACGCGCTCCCACGCCGCGCCGGTGCCGCCGGTGTACGAACGCCAGAGCCCGCCGCCCGCCGAGCCGGCCCACACCGACTCCGGCCGCTCGGGGTTGATCGCGAGCGCGAGCGTCCGCCCGCCCACGTTGTCCGGCCCGATGGATTCCCACACCTCGTCGCCGCCGCCCCGGCTCTCGGCTTCGAGCGCGCGGCGCACGGCCAGCGCCTCGGCCACCCCCTCCGACGGGAGTTCCGTCCCCGGATACGCCCGCTGCATCGTCCACATCACGAGGGCTTCGTACGCCCCGGACACCGGCGGACGGGCCGGGTCCTTCTCTTCGGAGTCGGGGCGGAGCAGCCAGAGGGCCGCCGCGAGGAGAGCGACGATGAGGACGGCGAGCGTGATTCGGGGTGCGTTCGGCATCGAGCGGCGGGGTTGATATCTCCAGGGCGAGGTGGAGTTTACGGCGCGCCCCCGTCGGTCGCCACCCCTTCTCGCGTGCCCGTGCCCGCTACGGCGTGCGATCGCTACGGCACCCGTGAAAGCTGGATCGTCTGCGTCGTCTCGCCCGCTTCGATCCGCAGGAAGTACGCCCCCGGCGGGAGCGCGGTGGCGTCCCACCCCAGCGTGTGCGCTCCGGCCGAGCGGTCGCCCTCCGCGAGCACCATCACCTCGCGGCCGAGCACGTCGTAGACGGCCGCCCGCATCGGCCCTGGCTCGGCGAGGTCGAACCGCACCGTCGCGCCCGCACGGGACGGGTTAGGGTACACCTCGGCGCGCAGCGTTGGCGCGGGCGCGGCCTCGGCCGACGTCGCCGCATTCGTCATGCGCAGCACGGTCAGCTTCCCGTCGAAGTCGCTCGCGTAGACGTAGCCGCCCGCCGTGTACGGGAACGCGCCCCACGTCCCGATGAACTCGTCGTCGTCGGTGTCCGGCGTCGTGTCGTAGCGGGCGACCTCGACGGGGTTGGCCGGGTCCGAGATGTCGACGACGGTGACGCCCGCGCTGTAGTGCGAGAGCACGACGAGGTCGCCCATCACGTGCGCGTTGTGCGCCAGCCCGTTCGCGCCGAGGTACTCCCCGACGAGTTCGATGTCGCCGAGGTCGCTGATGTCCCACACCTTCACCGTACGCCCCCGCGTCTCCTCCGTCGTGACGACGTAGCGGCCGTCGCCGCTCGGCCAGATGTTGTGCATGTAGCCGCCGTTCGGGACGGGCTGCCGGGCGAGGAGTTGGGGGTCCTGCTTGTCCGAGACATCCCATATCGAGAACGAGGGGTAGAACCCCTCCGCCACGTAGAGCGTGTCGCCGCGCGCGTGCATGTCGTGGCCGTTGGGGAGCGGGACGAGGCCGACTTCCTGCGGGTCGAGCGGGTCGGCGAGGTCGAGGATGCGGACGCCGCGATACCGCTGGGAGAGCACGTAGGCGTAGCCCGTGACGGCGTCGACGTCCATGTTGTGCGAGCGGACGTCCTCCGCAGTCGTGAACGCCATCACGAGGTCGGCGCTCTCGGGCAGCCCGCTCAGGTCGACCACCTGCACGCCCTCGTTCGTCCCCCGCATCTCGGCCACGACGTAGAGCGTCGAGCCGTAGACGACCATGTCGCGGTGGAAGTAGTAGTCGTTCTGCGCCGGCCCCGGAATCGTGTGGAGGATCTCGAGGTCGGGCACCGAGACGATGGCCGTCCCGTCGGGCACGCCGACGATGGCGTACTCCGCCCCGTCGGGCGCCGTGTAGCCCCACACGTCCGACGTGCCGTTGCCGCCCGCCGTGACCGGGAATGACACCGTGCCGACGAGGTCGAGCGCGAGATCCTGCGCCACACACGGCAGCGCAGCGGCGAACGCAAGGAGGCAGACGAGGCGTCTCACGGGTCGTGTGCGAAGTTCGGAGGGGGAGGGAACGCAAAGTAAGGCGTCATAACACGATCCGGTTGAGGCGTTGTGGTTGGGAGGGAGGAAAGACAGGTGGGGGCTCCGTCTTCGCCGCTCTCCGAAGGTCACCGGGGTCGTGCTCACGACCGGCCACGGACTACGGACCACGGGCGCCGAATCCGGCTCCGGCGTCGAGGCAGACGCTTACGGGCTACCGGATTCGGGACCATTTTGGTTTTGCCTAAACTTCGCAGGAGCGCGCGGGCGCCCCCCCATCGGAGCGCCGTATACTTGGCCTCCTCACCGGCGAACGCGGCCGGTCTGATTGACACCGGTAGCCTCGGCTTCGTACCTTTCGGGCTCGCTGACTCCGTAGCTCAGTTGGTAGAGCAGCTGGCTTTTAACCAGCGGGTCGTAGGTTCGAGCCCTACCGGAGTCACCACGGCAGACGCCTCGCGGCGTCGGTCGTCCCCATCCGCCCGGGTGGTGGAATTGGTAGACACGCACGCTTGAGGGGCGTGTGCCCGAAAGGGCGTGCTGGTTCGACTCCAGTCCCGGGCACCTCAGCCGGCGCCGATAGCTTCGAAGCTATCGGCGCCGGCTTTTTTTGTGGCCCGTCCCCTCTTGCCCGAGCGCACGCAGGTGCACCTCTACAGTAAAATCGAGCGCCGCCTTGATTCTTTCTAGCTGCCGTATACCTTTGCAGTTGCCGCCCGCTCAAACCCTTCCCGGCGGGGCGCCCTCCCTCCCCTAGCCCCTCCCGCGTCGAGATTCGCCATGAGACATCCGCTCATACTCCATTCGTGGTGGATCGCGCCGCTCGCGCTGCTGTTCGGCCTCGCCCTCACGATGCCCTTCGCGCCCGGCCCTCCCCCCGACGACTCGCCGTACCTCCGCATCGACCCGGAGAAGATCGTCCTCAACCCGAGGAACGACCGGCAGCCGTGTGGCGAGTGCCACCTGCTCGAGTACGAGGTGTGGCAGGGGACGCCCCACGCCACCACCTTCGACGAGCTCCACAGGACGGAGCAGGCGCGCGCTATTCTGGACCGAATGGGGCTGCGCCTCGCCAAGCGCGAGAGCCTCTGCCTCCGCTGCCACTACACCACGAAGATCGTAGACGAGCAGCCGCGAGCGATCGCCGGCGTCTCGTGCGAGAGCTGCCACGGGGCCGCACGCGACTGGCTCGACATCCACAACAACTTCGGCGGCGCGACCCGCCAGACCGAGACGGCCGAGCACCGCGCGGTGCGGGTGGCGCAGAGCCGCGAGGCCGGGATGCTGCGCCCGTCGGACGACCTCTACGCCGTCGCGGCCAACTGCTTCGAGTGCCACACGGTCCCCAACGAGCAGCTCGTCAACGTCGGCGGCCACCTCCCCGGCAGCGCGTTCGAACTCCTCGACTGGTCGGCCGAGATCCGACACAACTTCGTGGACTCCCAGGGCAGCACCGACCAGACCAACCGGGCGCCCACTCCCGAGCGCAGGCGGATGATGTACGTGCTGGGCCGCGCGCTCGACTACGAGTACAGCCTCCGGGCGCTAGCGAAGGCGACGACGGAGGGCCTCTTCGCTCAGGCGATGGCGCAGCGCGTGCAGCGGGCCGGGCGTGAGATCGACCGGATCCTCGACGTGGCTGACGTGCCGGCGCTGCAGGAAGCGCGGGCGCTCGGAGAGGCCGTGGCGCTCGGACCCGGCAACGGCGAGGCGCTCGGCGGGGCCGCCGGCCAGATCGGAGAGGTCATGCGCGCCTTTGCCCGGGCGCACGACGGGTCCACGCTCGAAGCCATCGATCCACTCCTCGCTTCTTCCGGGGATGATGGGTAGTGCTCCGACCGTCTCACTTTGTCATCCTGAGCGGAACGGAGTCGAAGAACCCTAAGGCTCGGCGAAGCCCATCTCTTCGGGCATGGCTCCAACGGGCTGGCGGGGCTCCCCCCGGAGAGATCCTTCGACTGCGGCCTGCGGCCTTCGCTCAGGATGACAGGACAAGGTGAGGCGGCGTTCGCCCACGGGCTCCCGTAGCAACGGGCTCCCCGAGCACGACGAATATTGTTCTACGGCCCCTCCCGCCGCAGCGCCGCGTGCGGGTGGCCGTAGACGGCGTAGGCCAGCCACGAGGCATCCTCGAACCGCGCCTTCTCGCGCGCCTTCCGCGTCGCCTCCGCGAGCGTGTCGCCGTCGCCGAGCGCGTCGTAGAGCGCTTCGGTGAACGCCCGCGCCGGCGCGTCGCCCACCGACCACAGCGTGCCGACGAACGCGCCCGCCCCGGCCTGCAGGAACGCCTGCGCGAACCCGCCGATCTTCGTCAGCGAGAACCCGAGCCGCCCGGCCTGACACGCGTTGACGACGACGAGCGGGCGGTTGCCGTCCTCGCCGACGAGGTTGCCGTGCTCGGCGACGGTCGTGGCGCTGAGGTAAGCAGGGATCACCGCCCCGTTCTCAACGCGGCCCTCCAGCTTCAGGCTCGCGAGCGTGATGTTGTCGTGCTCGGCCTCGCCGTGGCAGGCGAAGTGGAGCAGGTCGAACGCGCCGGGCGTGCGGAGCAGCTTGCGGATGGACTGCTGATCCGCATCGACGCGCTGGGCGCCGAAAGCGTGTTCGAGGTAGCCCGCTTCTTCCTGCGCTTCGGGCAGCACGTCGTCGGGGTGCGGGTAATCGGGGATGACGAAGCGGGCGCGGCCGGGCCGAAGCCGGAGCGCCTCGGGCGGCCACCCCTCGATGTACGGCGGGAGCCCGTCGTGGAGCCAGCGGACGAGGCCGAACTGCGCGAGGAAGAGGGTCTCATCGGGGAGCCCGGGCGCGCCGGGCGGCTTGAGGTGGACGAGCTCCCACGGGATGAACGGCTCCGTCGAGAGCACCTGAATGCTCCCGAGCCGATCGCGGTACTTCCAGAGCAGGCCCTGCAGCTCGTCCGGGAAGAGCCGCGTGAAGAGCGACGCGCCGAGCGCCCGCAGCTCCTCCGTGAAGTCGTCGAGGTCCTGCCCCCCGCCCAGCCACCGGTCCTCGATCTCCCGGTAGAGGTTGTCGACGTACTCGCGCCGGTCCATCTTTAACGGCGCGCTCACGAACCGCTTCAGCACGGCGCCGGGGATTTCGAGGTCGAACTCGTAGTAGCTCTCGCCACCCACGTCGCGCTCGTCGATGCGGAGCTGGTTGAGCGGCTCGGCGAGCGGCGGGGCCGACACGCCGACGCCCTCGGCGCGCACCGGCCGCGCCCCGTCGTCGGGCACGGCGGCGGTGATCTCGACGAGCAGCTTGAGCTTGACGAGGGGCACCTGCCCCTGCCGCGCCGTGATGTGGACCTCGCCCTCCCCCACGTCCACGGCCCGGAGGTCGAAGTACAGCTCGGCCGGGTCGTTCGGGTTCGGAGGGGGGATCGTCGCTCGTAGGTCGCCGACGGCTTCGAACCCGCGCCGGGGCCGCACGTCGAGGATGATCGGGCGCTCGGGGTCGACGGCGTCCGACTGCCCGCTCGCCGTCGCCTGCCCGACGGCTACCGCAATGGCTTCGCGCGCGACGGCGACCATGAGCGTCGCGTCGTGCCCTGCCTGCACGCGCTGCGGCATCTCGGCGTAGAAATGACAGGCCACAGGCGCGGGGTCGGCGTGGGGCACGTCGCCAGGGGCCGAAGCGGACTCTTCGTAGTCCCACACTCCGCCGTCATCCAGCGGCGCCATCTCCTCTTCCCATGCCCCGCCGTCGTCGGCCGAAGCCATCTCCTCTTCGTATCCCGCTTGTTGCTGCTGTTGCTGCTGTTGCTGCTGTTGCTGCTGTTGCTGCTGTTGCTGCTGTTGCTGCTGTTGCTGCTGTTGCTGCTGTTGCTGCTGAGGATACGCGACACCCGCCCCCGCGCCCGGATTTCTGCCTCGACGGGTCCCTCCTCGCGTCGTGCGAGGCGGCGGTGCCGGAGCCGGCGCGGACGGTGCTGACGGAACCGGTGGCGGCGCACTCTCGGCCATCTTCGGCGGCGCGGCACGCTCGGCCAGTTCCCGGCTCGACAGCGCCGCCGGACGCTCGGCGAGCACCCCGACGGGTCGCCCCTCGTCCAGCACGACGACGCGGCCCGTCGTCGGCCCCGCCGTGTAGTCGGGCACGTCGGGCAGCGACTGCCCCGCCCGCGCGCTCGGCGACTCTTGAAACTCGTGCATCCCGAGCGCATCGAGCAGCGCTGCATCGGGCGGCGCATCGCCCGCCATCTCCCGCACTTCCTCGGCCCGGTAGGCGTAGTTCAGCACTCGGTCGCCGTACCCCCGCCGCACGACGACGTAGTCCGCGGGCTCGGCGTCGAGTTGGTCGAGGACTTCGCCGGCCGTCGTGTCCGACGTCGTCGTGAGGATCGCGGTGTTCACGGCGACGGGCAGGTCCCGCGTCGCGCCCCGGCGCGACGAGCGGCGGCGCGGCGCACTCGCCGCGAGCGACGGCTCGGGCAGCGCCAGCCACCGCGCGAGCGCCGCGACGACCTCGGGCCGCGTGAAGTAGTTCGTGTGGTAGACGTGCGGGTTCTTCCCAAGGTCGAGGTGGTCTTTCACGAAGCGCCCCGCGTCGACGTCGATGGCCGTCATTGACGCGGTGTTCACGACGAGGTCGCTGTCGTCGCGGAAGAGGGCGTCGGTGACGCGGTCGCCGAGGGCGGCGAGGAGGCGAGCGGGAAGCTCGTGCGGCTCGTGATCGCCCGTCAGTTGCGCGTGGAAGTTGGAGGTGATGGCGCAGTAGCTCGTCCAATCCCGCTCGGGCTGACCGGGCTGCACCTCATTCAGCGTGCGGAGGAACGGGCCGTCCGGCTGCATCGCGGCGAGGCCGGGCACGGCCCCCTCCGTCACGACTTCCGTCGCGAGATATTTCATGAGCGCGCCGAGGCCCTGCACCAGTTCTTTGAGCAGCGTCGCCACGAACGTCGCGGCCGGGACGAGACTGACGGCGCGGAAGACGCCGACGGCGATGTTCGTGTAGAGGTCGACGAACGTGTGCCAGTTCTCGGGGTCGGCGAGGCCCGTCCCCGCGTTCGGCGTGCCGACGAAGACGACGCGGCCGAACGTCGGCCGCCACGCTTCGCCGGGGAGGACGAGTTCGACGAGGCTCCGGTACACGAGCCCGCCCCGGCTGTGCGTCACGACGTCAATCTGGGGCGGGTGCTCGCCCACCGTGCGGAGGCGGCGCAGCAGGTCCTGCGCGTTCGCCTTCGGATCGACGCTCAGCGTGGGGTGGTCGAAGCCGAGCACGGCGTCGTACGTCCGCTCCGCTTCGCGGAGGAGGTGCCGCCCCCACGGATACGCGGCGAGCGCTCCGTACGCGCCGGCCGTGCTGCTGAACGTGCCGTGGATGAAGAGCAGCAACCGCGCCGGTCGATCCGTCGGCAGCCCGAGCCCGCCGAGCCCATCGAGCCGCCGCCACTGCGTCGGGTCGCCGCCGTCCATCACGAGGAGGCCCGGCCGGACGTGCTGCTCCAGCGTGCTCATCGCCTTCGCCGCCGCCTTTTTCGCGACGAACCGGAGGACGTAGAGCTTGGCCTTGTCGAGAATTTTGTCGAGGACGAGGTCTTTGATGAACCCGCGCGTCGCGCGCTCCGGCGGCCCACCCGCAGCCGGCGAGAGTTCGATCGTGAACCGTACTTCGCGCGGTCCCGAGCCTCCGCTGCGGCGGCGCGGCCCTGCCGGGGTCGGCGGCGCGTCCGGCAGCTTCCACGCATAGACCCCGTCCTGCTCGACGAGAACGACGGCCTCCTCCTCTCCGCCGAGTGGCACGTCGACGGCCACGCTCTGCGGCCCCGCCGGACTCGGTCCGCGCCGCGTCGTCGACGGGCGGGCGGCGGGGAGGTCCATGCTCGTCACGGTGAAGCCCTGCTCTTCGAACGCGGCAGCGACGGCGCTCGCCTCGGCCCCATCGTCGCCCGCGGCGCCGGCCACGCCCGGCAGCGGGCGGGGAGCGTAGCGATCGCCGCGGCCTCCACCGCGGCGGGTGGGCGGAGCGGCGGGCGCTTCGTAGTCCGAGGGAAGGGTGATGCGGATGCCGCTCTCGTGCTCGATGATGCTGGACATGGGTTCCCGGGTTCAGAATGGACGGTCCGATGAGGTCACTCATCATTCTATTTTACAAAAGACTACCCCACTACCGCCGCGTAACCTTCATTCTTTGCCCACACCCCCACGAAGCGCGATGACCGCGCCGCTATATTGGCGCGCGGTCCTCTCTCCTTTGTCCGAACGTCCCTCTCCACTCCTCCTATTCGAACCCCGTCTATGCGCCCTGTCATTACGGGAATCGGGATGATCAGCGCCTTAGGACCGGAGCGCGATCCCATATGGGAGATGTTGTTGGCGGGCAGGCCGCGCATGGGCGCCATCTCGGCGTTCGAGGCCGCATCGCACGGCATGGAAAACTGCGTCGTCTCCGAGATCGCGGATCAGGACCTGGAGGCCCGGCTCGATCAGCTGCGCGCGCGCTCGATCACGACGAAGCGGGGCCGGTTCCGCTCGCTCGCGCTGGCCGCAGCGGCCGAAGCGCTCGACGACGCCGGCTTGCCCGGCGAGGACCCGGAGGACCGCGCCTCGGCCGGCATCGTGATGGGCACGCTCTCCGCCGGCGCCGCCGAAGTCGAACGCATCGCGCACGCCACGTTCAGCGGCGGGAAACCGAGTGTTGCCGACAACCTGGGCAAGCGGACCAGCATCGTGCTCCAGGATATCGCCCGGGCCTTCGACCTGAGCGGTCCCGCCCTCGGCGTCGACGCGGCGTGCGCCAGCGGCGCCGTGGCCCTCACGCACGCCTGCCGCCTTGTCGCCACCGGCGCGCCCTGGTGCCTGGCGGGCGGCGTCGAAGCGTCCATCGTCGCGTCCAACGTCAAGCTGGCCCACGTCCTCGGCATCGTCCCGACCTCGTTCATCGACGAGCCCCACCGCTCGTCGCGCCCCTTCGATCTCCGACGCGAAGGCTACGTCCCGGCCGAGGGCGCGTGCTTCCTCGTCCTCGAAGACGAAGCGCACGCCCGCCGGCGCGGAGCCCGCATCTACGCCCGCATCACTGGGTTCGCCGAGCAGACGTACACGGGCCACCCGACGCAGCTCTGTGACACGTTCGCGGAGGCGTTGATGCACAAAGCTCTCCGCCGCGCCGACGTTCGTGCGGACCAACTGGGCTGGATCAACGCGCACGCCACGTCGACACGCCAGGGCGATATCGCCGAAGCCACGGCCATCGGCCGGATGGGCGAGGCGGTGTTGTGCTCCGCTCCGAAGTCCGTCACGGGCCACCTGCTCGGCGCGAGCGGGGCCTTCGAAGCGGCGTTCTCGGCCCTGTCCCTGCACGACCAGGTCATCCCGCCCACCGTCAACCTCGACGACCAGGACGCGC
Organism: Rhodothermales bacterium; assembly: GCA_039944855.1. Lineage (NCBI taxonomy): Bacteria > Pseudomonadati > Rhodothermota > Rhodothermia > Rhodothermales > Rhodothermales bacterium. The sequence continues at coordinate 101,660 of JBDUXZ010000002.1, forward strand.
TGTGCCCCGTCCGCTGCGTCCGGGAACGGACCGACGCGGCCTTCGACTACGTACTCTCGAACTCGCTCGGGTTCGGCGGGATGAGCTGCTCCATCGTCTTCGGACGCGCCTGACCCTCCCGGCACCCGCGACACCATCGTGCCGCTCCGTAGCCGTGCGAGCCCTCGTTTCCCATGCTGCCCCTCCAAGCGCACCCTCTCCGACCCCCGCCGGGCGTAGGCGTCCTGCCGGGGCGCTCGATGGTCGAGGTCTTCCTGAACCGGGTGGAGCAGGCGCCGCAGTACCGTCCGCTCCTCTTCTTGCAGGAGGACGGCACGACGGAGTCCACCCCTCTCGGCCAGCTTCACGAGGAGGCCCTGCACTACGCCCGGAGCCTGCGTGCCCGAGGCGTCGCGCGGGGCGACCTGGTCATCCTCGTGTTCCCTCACTCGGGCGACCTCATCACGGCCTTCTTGGCCACGCTGTACCTAGGCGCGCTCCCGGCCATCGCCCCGTATTTCAACCCGCAGGCGCCCCTCGACGTGTACCAGGGGCAGGTCCAGAAGCTGGTAGCCTCCGTGGGCGCGCGTGCCGTCGCAACCTCGGCCGCGCTCGAACGAACCCTGATCCCGTTCCTCGCCGAGACCGGCTGCGAGGTGGTGGGACTCGCTGGGGAGCAGACGCCTGCGGACCCCGCGCCGCTCCACCCATACCTCGCCGCCGGACACGAGACCGCATACGTGCAATTCTCCAGCGGGACGACCAGCCTGCCCAAAGGGGTGATGCTGTCCCACGAGGCCGTGCTGGAGTACTTGCGCACCTCGTGTGACACGTTCGCCTATACCGAGGACGACGTCACCGTGGGCTGGCTCCCGCTGTACCACGACATGGGGCTGGTCACCCAGGTTCTGACACCGCTGCTGTCGGGCGTGCCCTCGGTGCTCATCTCGCCGTTCCACTGGATGCGCCGTCCCGAAGCCCTGCTGTCGGCCATCGACCGGTTCCGGGGCACGATCAGCTGGATGCCCAACTTCGCCTTCAGCTACTGCGTGCGGCGTACGCAGCGGCGCGACCTGACAGGCTTGGACCTCAGCAGCTGGCGCATCCTGGGCTGCGGCTCCGAGCCCATCCAAGCCGAGAGCCTGCACCGCTTCGCCGATCGGTTTGCGCCCTTCGGGTTCCGGCGCTCCGCGCTCCTGGCGGGATACGGGATGGCGGAGAACGTCGCCGGCATCACCTTCTCCCCGCTCGACCGGGAGCCGGACGTGGAGTGGGTCTCCGTGCCCGCTCTGCAGCAGCAACGAGCGGTTCCGGCCACGCGAGGCGGGGGCGACACCGTGGCCCTCGTCGGATGCGGGTACCCCAAACCCGGCATCACGCTGCGCATCACGGACGAAGCCGGTCAGCCTGTGCCGGAGCGCCAAGTCGGGGAAGTGTTCGTCCAGAGTCCGTGCCTCTTCGAGGGCTATCTCCGGCAGCCGGACGTGACGGAGGCTGCCTTCCACGGGGACTGGTTTCGCACGGGGGACCTGGGATATCTCGCTGAGGGGCAGCTCTTCCTGTGCGGACGCAAGAAGGACCTGATCATCGTGGGCGGCAGTAACGTGCACCCCGAGCACATCGAAGCCGCCGCGCGCGCGGCCCTGGGCGCGCAGGCGGGCCGGCTGGTCGCCTTCGGCGTGCCGGACGAGCGGGCTGGCACCGAGCGGCCCGTTCTGGTGTGCGAGGCGGCACAGCGCCTTCCCGATGCCGAGCGCGACGCGTTGGCGCAGCGGGTGCGCCAGCGGGCGTTCGACGAGCTAACGATCGCGCTGGGCGAGGTCTGCTTCGTCGACAAGGGCTGGATCGCCAAGACGACGAGCGGGAAGCTGGCGCGCGCGGCCAGCCGGCAGAAGTACCTCGGGCTGCGAGAGGATCGCGACGTCTCCCGATCCGAAGGGCCGCTCGACACGGCGCCGGCCGGGTCGCCGCAGGTGCTCGAACGGCAGCTGCAAACGCTGTTCGAAACCCAGCTCGGCGTCCACCCCATCGACCCCAGCGACAACCTCTTCACCGTCGGCGGCGACTCGATCCAGATCATGAGTGCGCTGGCGGAGATCGAGGCCCGCACGGGCCGGGACGTGCCACTCGAAGCCTGGATGCAGGACCCTACGATCGCGCACTTGGTGACGCTGCTCCGGCAGCAGTCCCTCATCGATCCCGCTTCCCCCGACGGTCCGGCGTCACCCGGTGATGCCCTTCCCGCTCATCCGCCCAGGCATCTCAAAGAGTTCGCTCGCCGGGTGATCGTGGCCTGTCTGCCGTACCCGGTCGGTGCCCGGCTCGTCGCGCGCTTCTTCGGCCAGCCGATGGTGCAACGGCTCCTGTTTCGTGACGAGGTGCGATTCCTGCGTCAGTTCTACCAGTTGATCGAGCAGCCGCTCGTGGACGAGGCCGCGTTCATCCACCAGGCCCTCACGTTCCGGAGGGGCCGTCTCTGGCGCATCGCTGGCCGCGTCCGGGCTACGCCGGAGGACATGAACCGCTGGGGCGAGGTCGTGGGGTGGCCCCGCTTCCAGCGCGCCTACGAGCAGGGGCGCGGGGTCGTGCTCGTGCATGCCCACACGCTCTCCCTCTCCTTCGCGCGGCGTGTTCTCGAGCGACTGATGCCCTCCGATCTCCGCGCGCTCGTCAGCGTGGCCGTGGCGGAGGGCGATCTGACCGACGTAGAGCGGGAGGCCGCCCTGCAGCAGCGCTACGTAGAGCAACTGTACACGTGTCAGAAAACGCTGGAGCGGGGCGGCATCGTCAGCATCGCGGGGGACGATCGCTATGGGGCGAGCCGAGGCGTGACCGTGCCCTTCCACGGCCGGCAGCGCGCGTTCAAAACGGGCTTCGCCCATCTCGCCGTGGCGACGGGCGCGCCGGTCCTCCCCGTCTTCTCATCCTCCGACCTGACGGGGAGGACGACGATCGAATTCGGCGAGCCGCTGGCCTACGCCGATCAGGCTCCCGACGAGCAGGTCGACGCTCTGGTCAGGGCCTACGCAGCCTATCTCAAAGAGAAGTGGAGGGGAGGCGCCGCGAACGTTCCCCCTGCCAAGATGCGCTACCACCAGGCGCTTCCCCCCTCGGCGGCTCCGTGAGGAGACGGCTGCCCCGCCCGCCGGTCCCTTTTGCCCGCATCTCCACGGAGCGCAGCGACCCCGCCGCGCCGCGCCGCGTAGCTTCGGTTCGCATCCTCTTCCCGGCCCGTTCTCCTCTCTTATGCGCCCCGCTCTCCGCGACCTGCTCGACCTCCTCGACCTCGAAAAGATCGAAGAGAACATCTTCCGTGGCTTCAACCGCAACCTCGGCTCGAAGCGCGTCTTCGGCGGGCAGGTGCTCGCGCAGGCGCTCGTCGCGGCGGCCCGGACGGTCGAGCCGGACCGCGTGGCGCACTCGCTCCACGCCTACTTCATCCTCCCCGGTGACATCGAGGCCCCGCTCGTCTACGACGTGGACCGCATCCGCGACGGCGGCTCCTTCACGACGCGGCGCATCCGCGCGGTGCAGCACGGCCGGCCGATCTTCAACATGTCGGCCTCGTTCCAGCGCGTCGAGGACGGGCACGAGCACCAGACGACGATGCCCGACGTGCCCGGACCCGACGGCCTCGCCTCGGAGATCTCCCTCATCCGCGCGATTGCCGACCGCATCCCGGAGCCCCTCCGCGCGACCTACACCCAGGACCGCCCGTTCGAGTTCAGGCCCGTCGATCCGGTGAACCCCTTCGCCCCCGAGCAGCGCCCGGCCGAGCACGCCGTGTGGTTCCGCGCCGTCGACGCCCTGCCGGACGACCTCGCCGTCCACCAGAGCCTCCTCGCCTACGCCTCCGACCACGGCCTCCTGCCCACGGCACTCCGCCCGCACAGCCTCTCGTGGCTCCAGCCCGACCTCCAGATCGCCAGCCTCGACCACGCGATGTGGTTCCACCGCCCCTTCCGCGCCGACGAGTGGCTGCTCTACGTGACGGAGAGCCCAACGGCGTCCGGCGCGCGCGGCTTCACGCGCGGCTCGGTCTACACCCAGGCGGGCGCGCTCGTCGCCACCGTGACGCAAGAAGGGCTGATGCGCCTGCGTGAACCGAAGGGATAACCATCCCCAGGCAGGGCGAACGCCATTCGCCCCTACGCGCGCTTTCCCTCTTCCGCTCTTCCGCTCTTCGGTTCTTCGTTTCCCTGCTCCCGGCTGTCGACGGTGCACGTCGTGTTGATGCCGCCGCGCACGTTGTAGACCGTCGTCACGACGAGGCGCTCGGGGTCGCCGAGCCAGCGGTGGAGGTCTTCGTACATCAGCGCCGTGATGTCCTCCTGCGCCGCGCCGATGTTGCGCCACGAGATGAGGTAGTACTTCAGGCTCTTCAGCTCCAGCAGCCACGAGCCGGGCACGTACTCGATGCGGAGCGTGCCGAAGTCGGGCAGGCCGGAGAACGGGCAGAGCGCGCTGAACTCGCCCATCTCCGTCTCGTACACGACGACCTGTCGCGCGGCGTGCTCGTACGGCATCCGGTGGATCTCGCTCTGCCGCGCCTCGGGCGGGAGGAAGAGGCCGACCTGCCCCTCGGGCCGGATCCCGTAGCGGGCCATGTGTTCGAGCGACTGCTCAGTGTGGTGGAGGGCGCGCTCGCGCGCTTCGGCGAGGCGTTCGGCGATGTCGGGCGAGTCGTTCATGGCGTTCGTGCGGATGGTCGGAGCGGCGCTGCAACGGGCGGACCGGGGGCCGGTTCGTCGGTCGCTGCGAATTTAGCAGAATATCGCCGGGGCGCGGTTGCCCCCGGCGCGTTCGCGTCGCACCTTCGTTGTCCACCGCGATATCCACGATGTGCATGACTGGCTCTCCCACTTCTTCGACACCCTCAGGGCAGGCGCTCGTCCTGTTCTCCGGCGGGCAGGACTCCACGATCTGCCTCTTCTGGGCCAAGCATCCCGACTTCGGCGGCTTCGCGCGCGTCGAGGCGCTCGGATTCCGCTACGGGCAGAAGCACGCCGTGGAACTGGAGCAGGCGCAGCGGATCGCGGACCTCGCGAATGTCCCGTTCACCGTGCTCGACCTCACCGGACTCCTCTCGGGCAGCGCCCTCACCGAGCACGACAAGGACGTCAGCGGCCCGCACGAGCGCGCGCCCGACCTTCCCGCATCGTTCGTCCCCGGCCGCAACGCGCTCTTCCTCGCCGTCGCCGCGAGCGTCGGCTACACGCGCGGCATCACCGACCTCGTCGGCGGGATGTGCCAGACGGATTACGCGGGCTACCCCGACTGCCGACTCGATTTTGTCGAGGCCCAGCAGCGTGCCCTCGGGCTCGCGCTCGACGCCGACCTCCGGATTCACACCCCGCTGATGCACCGGACGAAAGCCGAAACGTGGAAGCTCGCCGCCGACCTCGGCACCGTCGATGGCGTGGACGTGCTCGACGCCGTCCGCGAACTCAGCCACACCGACTACAACGGCGACCGCTCCGAGCGCCATGCGTGGGGCTACGGCCGGCTCGACAACCCGGCGTCGATCCTCCGGGCGAAGGGCTACGAAGAGGCGGAGGCGAAGGGATGGCTGTAACCGCGCCGGAACCGACGAAACGACGGGCGAAGCAGTACGCGGTCAAGGCCGTGTGGACAACGCTCCAAGGCGAGGGCGCGTGGGCAGGCCGCCCTGCCGTGTTCGTCCGCCTCGTCGGCTGCAACCTGTGGTCGGGCTACGCGCAGGACCGCGACCGCGACGCCGCCCGCACCGGCGCCGACTGCCCGCAGTGGTGCGACACCGACTTCACGAAGGAGGGCGCCGTCCGCCTCTCCGCCGACGCCCTGGCCGACCGCGTCCGCCGCACCGGCGGCGATATCCGATTCTGCGTGCTCACCGGCGGCGAGCCCCTGCTCCAAGTCGACGCCGCCCTCGTCCGCGCACTCCACGCCGTCGGCTTCGAAGTCGCCGTCGAGACGAACGGAACGGTGGCCCTCGCCGACGCCTGCACCGACGGCGCAGGCGAAATCGTCCCGCCGGACTGGATCGTGTGCAGCCCGAAGCTGCCCGAGGACCGGCTGAAGTTGGAGACGTGCGACGAACTCAAGCTCGTCGTGCCCGACTACCGGCCCACCGCGTACGCCGCCTTCGCCGAGCGTGTCCGCCCGCACGTCGTCGGCGGGCGCGAGCGGCGCTACCTCTGGCTCCAGCCCGAGGACGGCCCCCGCCTCGCCGATGCGACGCACCTCGCCGTCGAAACGGCCCTCGCGCACCCGACGTGGCGCGTCTCCGTGCAGACCCACAAAGTCCTCGACATCGACTGACATGCGCGCCCTCCGCTACCACGCCTTCGGCAAGCCCGCCGACGTCCTCCAACTCGACGACGTGCCGACGCCCGAGCCGGGACCGGGCGAGGTCCGCGTCCGGATGACGCACCGCTCCATCAATCCGGCCGACCTGCACACCGTCCTCGGCCACTACGGGAATCTGCCGGACCTCCCCGCCGTCGGCGGGCACGAAGGCGTCGGCCGCGTCGACGCGCTCGGCGACGGCGTGACGGGCGTGGAGATCGGGCAGCGCGTCGTCCCGCTCGGCGTCGAAGGGACGTGGCGTGAGCACGTCGTCGTCGGAACCGATGATCTGTTCGTTGTACCGGCGGGCGTGGCGGACGAGGCGGCGGCGCAGCTCTTCGTCAACCCGCTGACGGCGTGGCTGATGCTGGAGCACCTCGATTTGCAAGAGGGCGACTGGCTCGTACAGACGGCGGCGACCTCGCAGGTCGGCCGCCTCGTGATCCAGCTCGCCCGGCGTCGCGGCCTCCGCACCGTCAACCTCGTCCGACGCGAAGACGCCCGCGCCGAACTCACCGCGCTCGGTGCCGACGACGTGCTCGTGACGGAGGGCGAAGAAGACAGCGTGCGCGAGCGGATTCTCGACGTGACGGCGGGCGGCGCGGCAGGCGCGCTCGACGGCGTGGGCGGCGCGGTCGGAAGCCTCGTGGCGCGGTGCCTCGGCGACGAGGGGACGATGCTCGTCTACGGCCGGCTCAGCGGCGAGCCCCTCACCGTCGATGGCGGCATGCTGATCTTCCGGCGCGCGACTGTGCGCGGGTTCTGGCGCACGCGCTGGTTCGAGCTCGCCCCGCGCGACGAAACGCGGGCAGCGCTCACGCACCTCGCCACGCTCATCGCCGGCGGCGCCCTCCTCCTCCCCGTCGACGCGACGTACGATCTCGCCGACTTCGCCGGGGCCGTCGCCCTCAGCCGCGCGTCCGGCCGTACGGGGAAGGTGCTGTTGACGGGATAGAAAAGGGCGGCGAGCCGAAGCCCGCCGCCCTCATGCTCTGTCGGCCGCTGGTGCTACGCCGTCTTCGGTGCGACGAAGGGGAGCCAGCCGCCGTCCTCTTTGTAGCCCTCGACGACTTCGGCGAGCCGGCTGCTGCGATACGTAGTCACGATGGCATCGACGTCCTGCTTCAGGACGGTCAGCGCGTTCGAGATGAGGTCGCCGCGGAAGCCGCGCGTGCCGAGCTCGATCGTGAGGTCCATCGACACGATCCGGCTGAGGGCCTGGCCGAGTTCGACGAGCTTCCGCTGCGGCATCTGCATGTCGATGTCGAAGTCGAGCGTGTCCTTGAAGTAGTCGGCGGCGCGGGCGGTGAGGTCGTCCTTCTTGAGGTACTGGTAGAGGTTCGTCTCCTTCATCCGGCGCATCCCCTTCACCACGGCCTCGGTGACCTGCTGGTAGAGGATGTCGTTCGAGCCCTCGAAGATCTGGAACGGGCGGCTGTCGACGATCCCGCGCCCGGCGACGTTGTCGAGCGTGTAGCCCTTCGCGCCGAGGAGTTGGACGAGTGACTGCGACGCGCTCTGCATCATGTCCGTGCAGACGGTCTTGATGGCGTTCGCCGGGACCGACGCCTTCGAGAGGTCGTTCTCGATGCCGGCGTTCTCGCTGGCGTAGAGGCACATCGCCGAAACCGTCGTGAACTCGGCCTGCATCCGGGCGATGCGCGCGCGGACCTGGTCGTAGTCGAAGAGCGGCTGGTTGCCGACGAGGCGATCCTTCGCGTGGGCGAGGGCCTCGTCGAGCATCCGCTTGATGAAGCCCATCCCCATGCCGGGGAACTGCGTCCGGCTGCGGTGGAGGAGGTCGAGCATCATCTTGATGCCGGTCGAGTGCGGGACGAGCCGGTGCGCCTTCGGCACGCGCGCGTCGACGCGGTTGCGGCCGTAGCGGATCATGTAGAGCCCGAGGTTCTCGTAGAACTCCTCGACGGTGATGCCCTGCGCGGCGTCGTTCTCGTCGACGATGAAGAAGTCGATGTCGCGGGCGAGGTCGCCCTGCGCGTCGCGCTGGCGGGCGGTGACGAGCCAGTAGTCGGCCCAGCCGGTGAGGCCGGCCCAGTGCTTGGTCCCTTCGAGGTGGTAGTGGTCGTCGCGCTCGGCGTACGACGTCTTCATGTTGAGCGCGTCGGAGCCGTAATCGGGCTCCGTGATCATCAGCCCGCCGAGCGCTTTCTGGTGGAGGAAGCGGTCGAAGACGGTCGGCTTGACGGACTCCTCGCCGTACTTCGCGACGGGCTGGAGGAAGAGCGCCCCGTTGATGCCGACGGTGAGCGAGAGCGCGAGCGACTCGTACGACGACGCTTCGAGGATGCTCTGGCCCTCGCGGACTTCGCCGCCGCGCCCGCCGTACTCCTTCGGGATGAAGACGGAGAGCGGGTCGCACGCGAAGATGTCCCGCATGATGAAGCCGGGGAAGCCGCGTTGCAGCCCCATCGCGTCGATGTCGGCGCGGCGGTGGAACATGCGCTGGAGCGTCTCGCGGTAGTTCTGCAGAAAGTCGGGCAGCGGGAGGCTGACGGGCGAGGCGGTGAGATCGGACACGGCGGTCGGCGCGTTCATGAGCAGGTACGGGGGATGAAGATCGGGCGGAAGGTACGTCGGAACGGAGCCGGGCGGGGCGACGGAATCCGGGTGCCACCAGCCGCGCGTCGGGGCCTTTATTCGTCGCCGTTTACTGCACTACTGTCAGCCTGCGGCTCGGGATCCGGCGCGCCCTGCCCCACGGCCGGCGGCGGTTCCTCATCGAGCCGGTCGTAGAGCCGCTGCACGGCCGTCTTCGGCGCCTCGTCGTCGGCCGCGGCCTCCTCGGCGTCGTCTCCTTCGTCCGTTTCGATGTCCCCCTCGTCGGTCCCGTCGAAGTCGGAGTCGAAGTCGTCGTAGTCGGAGTAGAGCGAGTCGCTGCCGTAGGGCGATTCGTAGCTGTAGCGCGACGTGTCGGCGGTGGCGAACGAGTCGGCCCAGGCGTCGTCCTCGGGGTCGTAGCGGTCGGTGCGAGCGAAGATGGAGCCGGGCTCGCGGTAGCGGAACGGCGTGTCGAACTCGACGTCCGGGAGCGTCGGCTCGGCCGCGCGGAAGAAGTCGCCGACGACGAGGAGCGCGTTGTGCGCGCCCTGCCCCCACCAGTCCGAGCGGAACGCGACGGCCGGCTCCTCGAAGCCGACCCACGCGCCCGCCACGAGCGTGGGGTGCATGAGGAGGAACCACCCGTCGGCGCCGTTCTGCGTCGTCCCGGTCTTGCCCGCCACATCCGCCGTGATGCCGAACTGGCTGCGGATGCGGCGGCCCGTGCCCTGGTCGATCACGCCGCGCATCATGTGGACGACGGTCTGCGCCACGTCGCGCGGGATCGCCCGCTCCGACGCCCCGCCGAACTCGGCGAGGATGCGCCCGCTCGCCGTCTCGACGCGCGTCACGGGGATCGGCTCGCGGTAGCCGCCGCCGTTCGCGAGCGTGGCGTACGCCGTCGCCATCTCGAGGAGCGTCACGTCGCTCGTGCCGAGGGCGAGGGCGGGCACCGGGTCGAGCGGGCTCTCGCGGACGCCGAGGTGGCGGGCGAGCGAGACCACGTTCGCCGGGCCGACCTCCATCATGAGCTGCGCCGTGATCGTGTTCTTCGACTGCACCAGGCCCTCCGTCAGCGTGAGGTCGCGGCCGGAGTAGCCGCCCGCGTTCGCCGGCCGCCACGTCTGCCGCCCGTTGTCGATGGGGATTGCGACGGCCTCGTCGGGGAACGTGTCACCGGGGAGCCAGCCGCGTTCGAGCGCGGCGGCGTAGACGAACGGCTTGAACGTGGAGCCGGGCTGCCGCCGGGCCTGGTAGACGTGGTCGTAGGCGACCACGTCGAAGTCGCGACTGCCGACCCACGCGCGGAGGTAGCCCGTGCCCGGCTCGACGGCGACGAAGCCCGCTTCGAGCCGGGTCTTCACCGTGCGCAGCGAGTCCATGAACGCGGCGTCGGCGCGGAGGCTGTCGAGCGCGGCGGCCTCGCTCGCCCCGCCTGCGACGAGCTGCTCGAACCGGCCCGTGCTGCGGACGAAGCGCGTGACGAGCTTCGGCTTCGAGCGCCAGAAGTAGTCGAACGGCGTGATGCCGGCGCGGTAGCCCTCGTACGCCGAGAGCCCGCCGCCGAGGCTCGGCATCGACGCCCGGCTCCACTCGACGTCGGCGACGGCTTGCAGCCCCTCGGCCTGGGCGCGGACGGCCGACTCGGCCATCCGCTGCAGGCGGAAGTCGAGCGTGGTGTGGATGACGAGGCCGTCCTCGAAGAGGTTGTAGCCGCGCTCGTCAGCCCAGCTCGTGAGCCACTCGCGGACGTAGCGGGTGAAGTGGGGCGCACGGCTGTCGGGCCCGCTCTGCCGCTCGAAGTCGAGCCCGAGCGGCTGCGTCTTGAGCGAGTCGCGGGCGGCGTCGGTGAGCGCGCCGGCCTTGACCATCTGCCCGAGCACGACGTTCCGCCGCTCGACGGCGCGCTCGGGGTTGCGGACGGGGTTGTAGTAGCTCGTCCCCTTCAGCATGCCGACGAGCGTGGCGGCTTCGAGCACGCTGAGGTCGTAGGCGCGCTTGCCGTAGTACGTCCGCGCCGCCATCTCGACGCCGCGCGCGTTGTAGAGGAACGGGACCGTGTTGAGGTAGGCTTCGAGGATGTCGGCCTTCTCGTACTGCCGCTCGATCTTGAGCGCCGTGATGATCTCGCGGAGCTTGCGGTTGACCGTAAACGAGCGGCCGACCTCGTCGGGGTAGAGGTTGCGCGCGAGCTGCTGCGTGATCGTCGAGCCGCCCTGCCGGTCGCCCGTGACGGTCCGCACCGTCGCCGTCGCGAGCCGCTGCACGTCGATGCCGCCGTGGTCGTAGAACCGCCGGTCCTCGGTGGCGATGAGGGCGTCGATGACGTGGGTCGAGATGGAGTCGAGCGGCAGCCACTCGCGGTTGGAACGCTCGAACTGCGCGAGCTCCTCGCCGTCGGCCGAGACGACGATGCTCGGGCGGACCTCGGCCACGCGGCGTAGCTCGGCCGTGGACGGCGTCGAGGGGATGAGGAACAGGGCGTAGACGACGAGCGCGAGCACGAACGCGAGGCCGAGCGCGATGGGCCCGCCGAGGCCGACGGCGATCCGCTTGGGCCACGGCTGCTCCGGGTCCCGCACGACGGCGGCGTATCGACGGAACGGGGTGGCGGCCCATCGGCCGGCGGCGCGCAAACGAGCGGAGGCGCTCGACGAGCGGGAGGAGGAGCGAGAGGACATAGGGAGACGTGGGCGAGACGAGAGAGGCACCCCCTCCAACTAGGCCCCGCTCGTTTGGTTCAACGCCTCTGCAAAGCCCGCAAAACGAACGGGGGGCAGAGCGCGAGCCCTACCCCCCGTCGGTGTAGGGGCCGTCTGACGGGAGCGCCTTCAGGGGTTAGCCGGGCACTCGGGGGCCATCGACTCGGGCACCCGGCCGCTCCGGGTGAGTGTGATCGTGACGTAGCCCTTCTGCTGCGCGCTTTACTGCCGACGGAGGACGACATCGAAGGCTTCCGCCTCCCCTCCCTCGGTGATGGTCGTGATCGTAATCGTATCCCGGTCGTCGCTCACTGTCCCTCCGATCGTCTCTTGACCGAATTCGTCCTCGATCGTGAGCGCGAGGTTCGGATGATTGTAGGTCCCTGTGCCCGTGTAGCTACTCGTCGTCGGATTCGGTCTGTCGGTATGCAGGGTCGAAGTGCCAGTGAACGCGAAAGAGCCGCTCGCTGTGTCCGGTATTTCGAGGGCGATGAGGGTGTTATCGTTGGGATCGATGTAGCGGCCTTCGTACGTCCCACCGAAGGTGGCGTTGCCGTTCTCGTCTTCATCGTCTGTGGAGTCACAGCCGGTGAGGGCGAGGGCGGGGACGAGGAGGAGCGCCAAGAGCGCGCGGCGGCAAGAGAAGCAGGATGTGTTCATGAGGTTGCGTTTGGTGGTAGTGAGGGCTGGACGGGTGAGTCGGTGCGACGGAATCGGCCCCGGCCGGCGGAGGTCAGCGGCCGATGCGGACTTGGAGGAAATGGGCGTACGTAGCCCCGTCGCTCGCTGAGGCGAGCCCTTCCTGCTGCGCGTAGAGCGCGTAGTCGAGCCGGAGCACGAGGAGGTCCAGCCCCGCCCCGACCGACGGGTAGCCCTGCCCGAATCCGCCCCGGAGCCGGATCGGCCCAAACCCGGCCTCCGCCCCCAACCGGAGCTTTCGAAACAGCCCCTGCCCGTCCTCCGTCGTCGAGGAACTCAGCCAGTCCGCCATCACGGCGGCGCGCCCGAAGCCGCCGAGGCGCTCTGCCGGGACCTGGTAGGCCGCGCCCAGCCGTAGGCTCGGGCCGCCCCGGTCTTCGAGCGCCTCCCGCGCCTGCTCCTCCACATCGGAATCGGCGTCGACGTCACCGAGAAGCCCGTAGAAGTCGGTCCGGCTGTAGGACATCCCGCCCCCGACGAGGTCGTAGACGGCGAGCCCCGCCGTCAGCCCCGGCACCTTCGTTTGGTAGAGCGCGCCGACGTCGAAGGCCAGCGTCGAGCCGCGGAGGAGGGGCGGCGTGTCGAAGTCGTCGATCTCCTCGCGGTAGGCCGAGACGTGGCGCTGGACGTAGCGGCCGGAGACCCCGAGCGTGAGGGGCGTGCCGACTACAGGCGCGCCGGCCGCGAGCGCGACGATCCCGTCGACCTGACCGAACACGGCCGCCTCCGGGTAGCGCGCGCCGGTGTCGACGGCCTGCGCGCGGGCCGTCTGCTGCACGAACGCGCCGAACCCGACGCCAACGCTCCCGGCGCGGAAGCTGAACGAGGGGAGGTGGACCGTCGAGCGGAGCGTGATCGGGGAGCCGAGGAGGTCGTAGGCCCGGTCCTCCACCTCTTCCAACTCCGAATCCGAGAGGTCGTCGGCGTTCGCCAGCTCGTTCTCGTAGAAGTCGATCGCGTCGAGCACACTCGAGCTGGAACCGATGGAGAGGCCGGTGATCGTGACGTGGGCCCCCGTCGCCTGCCCGAGGTGAGCCGGGTTGTAGAACAGCGCCGTGGCGCGGTCGGGGAGGGCGACCCCGGCGTCGCCGCGGGCGAGCATGAGGGGCGACGGCACGGCGGCGCGGGCGTCGGCGGCGCTCTGCGCGCGGACCGGCAGGGACACGGCGAGCAGGAGGAAGAGCGCCGCGAGCGTGCTTCGGAAGAGGCGTTGGAGCATAGTTATTGAGGACAAGAATGGGCGAGCGATGGGCAGGAGCACGAAAGCGAGGAGGCGAGCGGGGCCCCACCACGAACCCCCGCCCGCCTCTTCGCGCTCACCGGACCGGGGTGAGCCGCCGCTTCGCGGCGAAGTCGTCGCCATCGATGCGGCGGTAAGTAAGCTCAAGTGGCTCCGGCCCAAGCTCCGGATGGCGGAGCGTAACCGCTACACCCATCGCCGTGGGACGGCCTGTGGCCGAGGCGCCGGGGTAGTTGGTGCTCGTGTATTCGTCGGGGAGAATCTGAAAAGCTCCAGCGCTCGACGTGATTGAGATCGTCCCGCTCACCCCGTACCCCCCTGCGCTGCTGCCGTTCGGGAACGTCTGAATCACACTGGCCCGCACATCCGAGTAGTCACTGTCCAGGTAGGCCTCCCCCTGGCTCACGACGAATTGGTGGGTCTGGCCCGTAGAGCCCGTAGCCGTGTAGCTGTAGGGGAGCGCCTCGCCGTCGATGCTCTCGAGCTCGTAATCGTCCCGCAGGTTGAAAGCACATGCGTTCACGTCCTGGGTCCACCGCGTGTACGTCTCCGTATAGACGTCGCCGTCGTCTTCGTCAACGATAGTCATCCGGTTGCCGTCGACGGTGATAGTAACCTCGTCTCGGTCGATGCTGCCATCGGAGTTGCGCTCAACGATGGCGTAGCGGTCGCCGCCGAGCGGCTCGATGCGAATTTCCTCGTCGTCCTCTACGTCCTCGAAGCAAGCGAACGGCCCCATGTAGCGAATGGGGAAACCGACTATGCGACCATCAGCAGCGATCTCGACGTAGGTCCCGAGATCCTCATCGGAACCCCACAGGCCGGTCAGGCTGGAGGGAAAGCCGCCATTGTCCCCCCCTTCGTCTGCGGAGTCGGAGTCGCAGCCGGTGAGGGCGAAGGCCGGGAGGAGCAGCGTGAGGAATGCGAAGCGAACGGAGTAACGGAGCAGGTTCATAGAGACACGAGTGGTTAGTGAAGGATGGAGGGCTATAGGCGTCGAGGGCGAGACGATAGGGATTTGCCCGCGCCCCGCGCCTGTGGCATTTGTCACGGATCGGACGTCTTCATCGGCGCTCGACATCCGGAGCGGGCGGGAGGTCGATGAGGCCGTAGCGCCACGCCCACACCACGGCCTCGCCGCGCGTCCGCGCGCCGAGCTTGGCGTAGGCGGCCGAGAGGTGGTTGCGCACCGTCCCCGGCGCGAGGCCGAGTTCGTCCGCGATGCGGGCGTTGGGATAGCCGAGCGCGGCGCACGCGAGCACCTCGCGCTCGCGCGGCGTTAGCGGATCCTCACCTTCGTCGATGTCCTCGCTGCGCCGCCTACCCGGCGGGGCCAGCCGCGCCGCCACGCGGGGGCTGAGGTAGACCTCACCGCCCTGCGCCACCACGCACACCGCCTCCAGTACCGTCTCGGCATCGTCCCGCGTCGAGACGAACCCGGCCACGCCGTCGTCGAGGAGGGCGAGGACGCGGCGTCGCACCGGCTCCGCCTCATCCACGAGGGCGACGACGCGAACGGCCAGTTCGTCGAAAGCCTCCCCGGTAGCCCCCTCGGAGGAGGAATCAGGCTGGGTCCCCCGCTCGTCTTTGTCGAGGAAATGAGGGTGAGAGAGGATCACGTCCGGCGCGAGGCGCTCCCTGAGGTGGCGGAGCGCCCCGGCCTCGGACGCCTCCCCCACGAGGACGACGGCGGGGTGCTGCTCTAGCAGGCAGGCGAGCCCGTCGCGCAGCAACGGAAACGGCTCGGCGAGGACGACGCGGACGGGGGTGGGCGGGGTGGACATGGCGGAAGCGGTGGTTAGGGGAGCACAATTTTGGCCCCGACACCGGGGTCCCGCATAGGACAGATGCCCTAATTTCCCTTCACACTCCGGCCGAAAGGTTCACCGGCACGGCCCCGTTCGTTCTCCTCCCACGAGGGCGCTGGCCCGGCCCCCACCCGCTACGATGGAGCCCCTCTCGTCCGCCCACCTCGCCAGCCTCGCCGGCGCCCAGCAGCTCCTCCTCGCCCCCCTCACGCATCCCTCGCCGGAGGTGTGGATGGCGGCCGTCAACGCCGAACTCAAGACGCTCTTTGGCGCCGAGGGGGCCATATTCATTCTCACCCTCCCCACCGGCCCCCGCGTCATCACCGACCTCGACGCCGGCGTGATGGCCTCCTACTTCGCGCACTTCGCCGCCACCGACGAGGCCCCCGCGATGCTCGAGCAGTTCGGGGGAGCCTGGGCGCTGGAAGAGGACACCCAGCACGTCCCCCTCCACACCCAATACGTCAAAGGGGAAGCGTTCAACGATTGGTACCGCCCGCTGGGGATGAACCGGACCATCAGCCTTCGCGCCTACGGCCGCCCGACCGGCGTGCCCTCGCTGGCGATGGGGTTCTCGGACACGCTCACGGCCGACATCGTCCTCGGCGGCTCGGCGGCGGCGCAAGGGCCGAAGACCGGCCCGGCGCGGACGCTCCTCGCCCTGCTCCAGCCGGCTCTCTCCGCCGGCGTCAACATGCTCCAGCAGACGCTCGGACACCCTGCGTCCGAGCGGCCCAGCGGCTTCGCTTCCCCGCACGTCGCGGCCGTCCTCGACGGGATGGCGACGGCGGTGTGGCTCTTCGACGAGGCCGGCCGCTTCCTCCACCATTCGGCCGCAGCCACGCGCCTCGTCCTCGGCCTTGTGGAAGGGAGCGTGCTGCACGCGGCGGCGGAGCAGCATGCACGGGCGCTGCTGCGGGGCTACCACCAGGGAACGCCGGTCTCGCCCTCCTGCACCGTCGAGGTCGGCGGGGAACGGGTGCGGCTGGTCGGGGCGTACCTCCGCCCGCCGTCGTCGCGGTCGCCTGCCGTACTCGTGCGGGCCGAGGGGGCCCACGTCGTCCTGCCGAGTGAGGAGACGGTGCGAGCGCGGTTCGATCTCACGCCGCAGGAGGCCCGCGTCGCGCACCTCCGGGCGCGGGGCGTGGAGACGGCCGCCATCGCCGATCGGCTCAGCGTGTCGGTCCACACGGTGCGGCGTCACACGGAGCGCGTACTCACGAAGCTCGACGTCCGCCGGGCCGCCGAGATCGGCCCGCTGCTCCTGGCGATGAGCGGCAACGGGGCCGCGCAGTCGTCGTAGCGCCCACGCTGGGCGGCGCGGGCGCACTGCGGCGACGGCGTATACTTCTCGATTCCCGACTTCCCGCCGCCATGCCGCTCCCCCCTCGCTGGACGCTCGTGCTCCTCGCCGCCCTCCTCGCCGCATGCACTGATGTGCCGGCAGAAACGCCGTCGCCGCCCTCATCCGAAGCACGGCCGGCGGCCCTCGCGGAAACCGTCCGCCTGCAGGGCGTCACGCTCGACGCCCGCCAGCCGCCGCCGCCGTCGCTGATGCCGGAGATCGCCGCGCTCGGCGCCACGCACGTCGCCGTCATCCCCTTCGGCTTCCAGCGCCGCACCGACGACCCCGGCTTTCGCACGAACTACGACGCCGACTGGTACACCGAGGGCGACCGCGGCATCCGCGCCCTCGCCCGGCAGGCCGACACGCTCGGCCTCCGCCTCGTCCTCAAGCCGCAGGTCTGGATCGGCAGCCACGACCCCGAGCAGTGGTCGGCGAACATCGGGTTTGAGACGGAGGCCGACTGGGCTGCGTGGGAAGCGAGCTACCGCGACTTCGCGCTGCACTACGCCCGGCTCTCCGCCGAGATCGACGCGCCCCTCCTCGTGATCGGGACCGAGTTGGCGCGCGCCGTGCGCGAGCGTGAGGCGTTCTGGCGTGGCCTCATCGCCGAGATCCGCGCGGTCTACGACGGGCAGATCACGTACGCCGCCAACTGGTACGACGACTTCGAGCACGTGCCGTTCTGGGACGCGCTCGACGCGATCGGCATCCAGGCCTACTTCCCGCTCACCGAGGCCGACGCCCCCACGGTCGCCGACCTCCGCGCGGGCTGGGAGCAGCACGAGCGCGCGATCGAGGCCGTCCACCGCCGCACCGGCAAGCCTGTGCTCTTCACCGAAGTCGGCTACCGCGATGTGCCCTTCGCCGCCGCCCGGCCGTGGGAGTGGCCCGACCGCCACACGCCGACGCTGGAGCCGGACGAGGCGTTGCAGGCCCGGCTCTACGAGGCCTTTTTCGAGGAGGTCTGGCCCGAGCCGTGGATGGCCGGGGCGATCCTCTGGAAGTGGCACCCGCCCTCCGACCGCAGCCGCGTCGGCGACTTCACGCCGCAGGGCAAGCCCGCCGAGGCCGTCATCCGGCGGGAGTTCGGAGGCGGAGCAGACTGACGCCTTTGACCCCCTGCCCGTCGCGCCATCGCAGAGGCTTCGCCTCCGCTCAGGACGCAACGGGCTGTCCCCCTCATCGAGGGGGACAGCCGCGCGAAGCCGGGAGTGAAGACTCGCAGAGTCGGAACGACCGCGAGCGCGGCTGGGGGTCGCTACCGCGTCGCCACCTCCGCCCGCGTCAGCGCGTCGGCCGCGTCGATGAGGCGGACGAACTCGGCGCGGTAGCCGTGCGGGTCTTCACCGCGCGCGCCCTCGGCGAGCATCTTCGCGTTCTCGAAGCTCGCCCGGCCCTTATGCGCCGAGTCCCGCAGCAGCAGCCCGAACTCGGCCACCGACGCGGCGAAGCGGAACGACTCGGACGACGCGACGAGCGGCGTGCCGGCATCGGCGAGCGTCGCTTCGAGCAGGCGGCTCGTGTCGCCGTCCGGCCGCTTGTAGCGGAGCTTCACCGTCAGCAGTTCGGGGTTCGTTGCGGCGTCGCCGCGCACGCGGTGGGCCTGATACTTCAGCTCGTCGACGCTCCCCATCGCCGGAGACTCCACGCCGACGGGCACGATCTCGTAGAGCGCCGTCACGGAGTGGCCCGCGCCGAGTTCGCCCGCGTCCTTCGTGTCGTCGTTGAAGTCCTCGTCGGCGAGCAAGCGGTTCTCGTAGCCGACGAGGCGGTAGGCCGCGACGTGCGCCGGGTTGAACTCGACCTGGAGCTTCACGTCTTTGGCGATCGTGACGAGCGTGCCGCCCATCTCGTTGACGAGCACCTTCCGCGCCTCCGAGATCGAGTCGATGTAGGCGTAGTGCCCGTTGCCGTGGTCGGCGATCGTCTCCATCTTCGAGTCCTGCAGGTTGCCCGTCCCGAAGCCGAGCACGGAGAGGAAGACGCCCGACTGGCGCTCGCGCTCGATGAGCCGCATCATCTCAGCGTCGGACGACGCGCCGACGTTGAAGTCGCCGTCGGTAGCGAGGATGACGCGGTTGTTCTTCTCGGCGTCGAAGTGCTTGCGAGCGAGGTCGTAGGCGAGCTTGATGCCTTCGCCGCCCGCCGTCGAGCCGCCGGCTTCGAGCCGGCCGAGCGCGTCGAGAATCGCCTGCCGGTCGCTCGTCGGTTCGAGCACGACGCCCGCGGCCCCGGCGTAGACGACGATGCCGACGCGGTCCTGCTCGCGGAGGTTGTCGGTGAGGAGCGCGAACGCCTGCTTGAGCAGCGGCAGCTTGTCGGGGCTGTTCATCGAGCCCGACACATCCATCAGGAAGACGAGGTTGCTCGGCGGGAGGTCGGCCGTGTCGATCCGCTCGCCCTGCAGGCCGATGTGGACGAGCCGGTGGTCCGGCGCCCACGGGCACTCCGAGACTTCGGTGACGACGGCGAACGGGTGCTCGCCCGTCGGATCGGCGTAATCGTAGTCGAAGTAGTTGACGAGCTCTTCGATGCGGACGGCGTCGGTGACGGGAAGCGCACCGCCGTCGAGGAAGCGGCGGACGTTGGCGTAGCTCGCCGCGTCCACATCGATCGAGAACGTCGAGAGCGGCGCGTCCGTCGGCCGCTTGAAGTCGTTCTCAACGATCGCGGCGTAACCCTCGCGGTCGACGGGCGGCGGGTTGTTCGTCTGTATGCCGGGGATGAGTTCCAGCGCTCGCGCGTTCGGGCGGCCCGGCGCGGCGGCGTCGGCCGTTGCCTCAGCCGCGCCCGTGACGCCGCGGATCGGGAGGTTGCTCATCTCCTCGCCCAAGAGCACGCGCGGCGCGCCGATGGCGTCTTTCTGGATGATCGGCCGCTCGTAGACGACGGTGATCTCGCCGAGCGACTGCGGGCCGAGCTCGAAGTTCAGTTCCGTCGTGTAACCGTTTCGGACGGGCACCTTCTCGACGGACTGCGGCTGATAGCCGACGAACGAAGCCGTGACGGTGTACTCGCCGACGGGGACGCCGATGATGAAGTAGTTGCCGTCGATGTCGGTCGACGCGCCGAGTTGAGTGCCGTCGACGACGACGTTCGCGCCCGGGAGCGGGTCGCCGAGGTCGTCGACCACCGTGCCGGCGAGCTTCCCGGTTGCGGGGTTGGGCTCGGAGTTGGGGATGAGCCCGGCGACGGCGAGCAGGACGAGGGGGAGCAGGAATAAGCGGATGCGATGCATCACGGCCTCCGTGGGTTGGGTGAGTGAACAGGAAGGCACGCCGGCGAGCGAACCCCGCCCTAACGAAACCCCGGCTGGCGGAAAGGCTCAACGCCAATCGCAGCCCCGGCATCGCGCCGTGCCCTGCACCCTCTTCACCTTTTCTCAACGGAGGCTCCGCCCGGCTTATTGCCGAAACGTCCTCTGTGCGCTCCAATCGACCTTTTCCGCTACGCCCCGGCGCGGTAAAGCTCGTACCCCAGCGTCTCCCCCTTCGCGAGGCAGGCATTCGGAAGTGCCTCGGCCGGGAGCGCGACGGGCACGAACCCCGCCTTCTCCAGCACGCGCCCCGACGCCGGGTTGTGCGCGAGCACGTGCGCGTAGAGCCGCCGCAACCCGATCTCTTCGAAGGCGAACGCGACGATACGCCGCACCGCTTCGCTCGCATAGCCCCGCCCCCAATACGGCCGCCCGATCCAGTACCCGATCTCCGCTTCGCCCCGCGCGCGGTCCACGTTTTTGACGCTGATGTGCCCGACAACCTCGCCGCCCGCTACGATCACGAAGGCATACTGCGTCCCGGCGGCGCGGCCGGGCAGCACGAGGTCTTCGACGAAGCGGACGGCGCCGTCGTCGGGATACGGATGAGGAACGAGGGTCGTCGCGGCGACGTCCGGGTGGGACGCGAGGCGCTGGATCGCGGGCGCGTGCTCCAGCGCGGTGGGGACGATGGCAACGCGTGCGCTCATTCGGCTACTGCGTCGGGGCGACGGGCGCGCCGGACGGCACGACCGTCGTGTCGTCGCGCGGGGTGAAGAGGTCGAGGACGAGGCCGTCGAGTTCGCGGGCGTGCCCGTCGCGCAGCGTAATCGTGCCGACCTCGGTGGTAGCGCGGATCTTCGCGCCGCCCTGCCCGAGCCGACCCCGGAACCGCTGGCTCACGCCGTCCTCGTCGAGGTTCCGGTCGGTGAACCCGAGGCCCTGCACGGAGATCGAGCCCGTCTGCGTTCTCGCGTCCACGGTAGCATTTGCCTCGGCCGGCAGCGCGAGGAGGACGGCGCCGTTCTCCGTTTCGAGCCGCACGTCGGCCTCGGTGGAGAGCGCGGCGAAGCCCGCCTCGACGTTCCCGAGCGTCGTCCGGAGGTCGACCTGCTGCCCGGCGAGCCCGGCGGCCTCGATCGACCCGTTCTCGGCTTCGACTCCAATGTTTCCGGCGGTGCCGGAGAGCCGGACACTGCCGTTCTCGAGCCCGATCTGGAGCGGCGTCGCCCTCGGCACGCGCGCCTCGATGTTCACTTGCGTGCCCTCCGCGTCGTCCGTCCGCACGACGTATTGGTAGATCTCGCCGTCGCCCGCCTCCTCAATCGACATCCGGTCCAGCTTCTTCTGCGCCGTCGTGGCCGACGAGCCGCGCGCGACCTGCTCGAAGCGAAGCTCCGCCTCCTCGCCGTCCGTCCCGACGACGGTGATCGAGCCCACTTCGGCGTCGATGACGAGCGTGCGCGCCCCGAGCCGGACGGAGCGTTCGACGACGGTCCGGGCCTCCTCGCTGCCGAGTTGGAGCCGTCCCTCCTCCCCCCGCGTCACGTTATCGTCCGAGCCGCACCCGGTGAGGAAAAGGAGGGCGAGGGAGCAGAGAACGAGTCGTAGCATGCGAAGAGGAGGAATCACGAAAGCTGGACGTGTTTGATAAACCGGCGCACCGCGAGCCACGACCCGAGCCACCCGAGCGCGGCCCCGACGACGAAGACGAGCGACAGGACGACGAGCGGCGTGCCGCCCGGCCACCCCTGCGCCTGCGGCACCGCGCGGAGCAGCAGCCCGTAGAGCGGCCACACGAGGGCGCCCGCGATGAGCCCCGCCACGACGCCCTGCGCCAAGCCTTCGACGAGGAACGGACGCCGGATGAACGAGTCCGTCGCCCCGACGAGCTTCATCGTGCGGATGAGCATGCGGCGGGCGTAGATCGTCAGCCGCACCGTGTTGCCGACGAGGAAGAGCGCGGCGGCGACGACGACGAAGCCGAGCCCGAGCGCGATCGGCGTGAACACGCGGAGGTTGCGCTGGACTTTGGCGAGCAGCGGCTGGTTGTAGATCACCTCGTCGACGCGGTTGAGCCCGGCGAACGTCGCGGCGATGGCGTCGAGGCTGTCGGCGTTCGCGTAGTCGGGGTCGAGTTGGATGCGGAACGAGGCCGGGAGGAAGTCGGCGTCGGGGAGGGCGCCGGCCTCGTCGCCGAACTCGCGGCGGAACTCGGCGGCGGCCTCTTCGCGCGAGATGAACACGACCTCGTCCACGCCGACGGTGGCTTCGAGCCGGAGACGGAGCGCGTTCGTCGCCTGTGCGTCGGCCGCGTTCGCGACGAAGACCTGCACCTCGCCGATGCGCTGCTTGAGCCAGCGCGTGACCTGCGATCCCTGCCACGCGAGCAGTCCGAAGACGGCGATGAGCACGAGCGCGACGGTGAGGGCGCTCGTGGCCGTGAACGCGGCGAACTTCGCCCGCCGGAAGCCGGCGAGCCCTTCGCGGACGGTGTAGCTAATAGGCACGGGGGCGGCGGTTCGGTGGACTGTGGAAGATGTACAGCAAAATAGCGAAGCGCGCGCCGTAGAGACGCAACATGTTGCGTCTCGCGTTGCCCTTACGCCGCCGGCCACCCCAAAGAGCGGGTCAGCCGGGGATCTCCCCCGCCGGGTACGAGCCGAGCACCCGCACGGCGTCGTTGAGCGCGGGGAGGTCGGCGAGCGCGGACTTCAGCGGCTCAGCCTCGGCGTCGCCCTCGACATCGACGAGGTAGCGGTACGCGCCCGGCGTGTCGGGGCGCGGGCGCGGTTCCACCTTCCACACCCGGAGCCGCCGCCCGACGAATGCGGTGAGACTGCGGAAGAGCGCGTTCGGCACGGCGAGGCCCGGCGTGAGCGCGAGCATCGTCTTCATCGCCCCGCCGCGCTCGGGCTCCACGTTGTCCCGTGCGATGACGAGGAAGCGCGTCACGTTCGACCGCTCGCTCTCGACGTGCTCGGCGAGCACGTGCAGCCCGTACAGCTCGGCCGCCCGCGCGCTCGCAATCGCGGCGACGCCCGCGAGCTTGTCTTGGGCGATCTGTCGCGCCGCGCCCGCCGTGTCGAACGCCTCCACGAGTTCGGCCTGCGGCAACCGGTTGCGGAGCGAGGCCGCGCACTGCCGCAGCGCCTGCGGGTGCGAACGCACCTCACGGACGTCCTCCAGCGCCGTCCCCTCCACTGCGAGGAGGGCGTGCGCGATCCGGTCCCAGCGCTCCCCCACAATCCGAAGGCCACCGACCTCCAGCAGCCCGTCCAGCACCGCCACGATGCTCCCGCCGATGCTGTTCTCGACCGGCACCACGCCGCGCGCGGCCTCGCCCGATGCCACCGCGTCGAACACGCGCCGGAACGTCGGCAAGCCGGAGAGGCGCGCGTCGGGGAAGTCGGCGAGCGCGGCGGCTTCGCTGTACGCGCCGGGCTCGCCCTGGTACACAATCGTCATAGGTCGTGGCGTAGGGCACACCCGCGTGTGTGCCCGCATTCGGGCTGCAAAAAGGGCGGACACGCGGGTCCGCCCCTACATCTGTTCCGGCGCGGAGATCCCGAGCGCCGCGAGGCCGTTGCCGAGGACGGTCCGCGTGGCGCGGGCGAGGGCGAGCCGCGCCGCCGCGAGCGCCGGCTCCTCGCCGACGATGTGGCAGTCGCGGTAGAACTGGTTGAACGCCGTCGCCACGTCGCGGAGGTAGGTCGCCAGCCGGTGCGGCTCCATCGCCTCCGCCGCCGACGCGATCTGCTCGGGCAGGCGGAGCAGCTCTTTCATCAGCGCCGTCTCGCTCTCGTGACTCAGCAGCTCCCACTCCGGGCTGTCCGTCACCTCGACGCCGACCTCCTCCGCCTTCCGCTCAATCGAGCAGATACGGGCGTGAGCGTACTGGAGGTAAAAGACCGGGTTCTTCTCGCCCGCCTCCTTCGCGAGGTCGAGATCGAAGTTGAGG
Source organism: Rhodothermales bacterium (assembly GCA_039944855.1). Classification (NCBI taxonomy): domain Bacteria; kingdom Pseudomonadati; phylum Rhodothermota; class Rhodothermia; order Rhodothermales; species Rhodothermales bacterium. The sequence continues at coordinate 125,539 of JBDUXZ010000002.1, forward strand.
TGCGTGCCGGGGCTGAGCATGAGGAAGAAGAACCGCACCACGTCCGGGCCGACCTCGTCCACGAGGTCGTCGAGCGTGACGAAGTTGGCCTTGCGCGTGCTCATCTTCACCGGCTCGCCGCCGCGCACGAGCGTCACGAACTGGTAGATCAGCACGTCGATCTTCGACGCGTCGCCGCCGAGCGCTTCGACGCCGCGCACCACGTCGGGGTACGTCGCGATGTGGTCGGCGCCGAAGACGTCGACGATCCGGTCGAAGCCGCGATTCAGCTTGTCGAGGTGGTAGGCGATGTCGGGCAGGCGGTACGTCGGCTCGCCGGAGGACTTGACGAGCACCTCGTCCTTCTCCTCTTCCTCCCCGCTCTCCTTCGTCGTGACGGTCTTGCCGAGCCGGCCGGTCCTGAACCACACGGCACCGTCTTTGTCGTAGGCGAGGTCCTGCTCGCGCAGTCCGTCCACGACGCGCCACACGGCGTCGGAGTCGTAGAGCGAACGCTCGTTGAAGTACGTGTCCATCTCGATGCCGAGCCGCTGCATCGACGCTTCGATGTCGGCGAAGATGGCCTCCTGCGCGGCCTGCTGGAACGGGCCGGTGTCGTCGGAGCGGACGGCGTCCGTGAGGGCATCGCCGCGCTCGTCGTAGAGGCCGCGCGCGATGTCGGTGATGTAACCGCCGAGGTAGCCGTCGTCGGGGAACGTCTCGGGCACGGTCACCGCGTCGTCGCCGGTGCCGAGCGTCTTCGTCGGCATGTCGGGGCGGACGAGGTGCTCGTAGCGGGCGCGGACGCTCTCGCCGAGAATCCGCATCTGCCGGCCGGCGTCGTTGAAGTAGTACTCGCGCGTGACGGCGTAGCCCGTCCAATCGAGCAGGTTCGCGACGGTGTCGCCGAGCACGGCGTTGCGGCCGTGCCCCACCGTCAGCGGCCCCGTCGGGTTCGCCGAGACGTACTCGACGATCGCCGTCCGGCCGGCGCCCTCGTCGGTCCGCCCGTAGTCCGCGCCCTGCGCCAGCACGTCGGCGACGCCGCGCGCGAGGTAGGCGTCGGCGAAGCGGAAATTGATAAAGCCGGGCCCCGCGATCTCCACGCCCGCGATCCGGTCGGGGTCCACGTCGAGCACGTCCACGAGCGCCTCGGCGACCTTCCGGGGGTTCTGCTTCAGCGGGCGCGCGAGCTGGAGCGCCGCGTTCGTGGCGAGGTCGCCGTGCTCGGGCCGCGCCGGCGTCTGGAACTCGACGTCGAACGTGGCCGGGTCGAAGCCGTCGTCGGAACCGTCCGTGATCTGGGCGAGGGCGAGGCGGAGCTGCCGGGCGAGATAGGCTTTCATACGAGACTCGGGCGTTGGGGGGCTCGTATGATAGGCATCCCCGACCGAGCGGTTCGGCCCCGGCGCACCGTCGCGGCGCATGATTCGATGAATTTGCGCCCTCAGCCCCGGTCGGCGATCGACCGGGTTTCCGCCCGGTGGTTACGCGCGCTGAGGATCGAGCGGGCCGAGGCCGATCCGCCGGTCCACCTCGTCCACGAAGGCGCGCGCAGCCTCGAACGCGGCCCGCTCCGTGCGGAAGCCGTCGGGCGAGCGGATGACGGTGCCGCCCCGCCCTCCGATCTCGTACCCGAAATGGATGATGTCGCGGGATACGACCCGGACGTCGAATCCCTTGTACCGTTGAGAGGAATTGCTAGCGAATGACGACACGGCGCTTATGTGTGTAAATACAGAGCGAACCTAACTATTTCGCACGCGAACTACAACAGGGTGGAAAACTTAGACCCTGCAATCTCCTAACCTGTAACCATAAAGGAGAATTTTTCTGCCCTGCCGCGCTCGGACCCCGCCCCCCCCAACCTGTCGGAACCGGCGCCGTCGTCCCCGCCGTTTCACGGTCCACCCACCTCGTACCGCCATGCGCTCCCTGCCGCTCGCCCTGCTCCTCGCCGTCCCCTTCGCCGGTTGTGCCGCCACCTCCCCCACCGGAACGCCCGGCGGCGACCCGATGGAGCGCGAGGAGATCGTCGAGCGCGACGTGATCGTCGACGGCGTCTCGATCCTCGGCGTGTGGAACGCCGTCGGCGCCCTCGACGAGCCCGACGTGGACAACGACCTCCGCAGCGGGATGCTCACCGAAACGCTCGTCATCAACCCGCGTGGCCGGGCCACGCTCTCCGGCGAAGACCGCCGCACCGACGCCGGCCGCCAGAGCTTCGACGGGCGCGTCGAAGGCAACGAGCTCGCCTTCGACGACCTCCCCGGCCGGGCCACGATCGACGTCCGCAACGACGGGCGGATCGTCGTCACCGACCCGCGCGGGCGACGGACGGTGTACGAGCGGGACTAGCGACGTGTGGAGGTTTGGAGGCACGAACGTCCACACGCCCACACAACAGGATCCTCACGCTCTGTAGATCGAGAACTCGTCGCGGCGGGCGTAGAGGTTCACGGCGATCGCGATGAGCGCCGTGTTCGCCAAGAGCGCCGAGCCGCCGTAGGAGACGAGGGGGAGCGGGATCCCGATCACCGGCATCAGCCCGATCGTCATGCCCATGTTGATGAGGAGGTGGGTCAGGAAGATGCCGGCGGTCCCGGCGGCGAACACCTTCGGGAACGGGTGCGCCGCCCAGCTCCCGAGGCTGGAGAGCCGGATCAGGAGGTAGCCGAAGATCACCAGGAGGACAGCGGCCCCGATGAAGCCCCACTCCTCGCCGATGATCGTGAACACGAAGTCGGTAGACTGCTCGGGGATGAACGCGAGCTGGGTCTGCGTCCCCTGCATGAACCCCTTCCCGAAGAGCCCGCCCGAGCCCACGGCCGCCTTCGACTGGATCACGTGGAAGCCCGTCGTGAGCCGGAATGCCTCGGGGTTCGTGAACGCCACGATACGGTCGATCTGGTGCGGCTGGAGCACCTTCGATAGCCCGATCCACGCGGCAATCGCCGCGCCTGCGCTGAACGCGAACGCCGACGACGTCAGCCACTTGTCGCGCGTCGCCACGAGCATGGCGGCCGTAAAGAGGAGTGCGAAGATGAGGGCGTACGTCGGGAAGTCCGGGTTCTGGACGACGGCGAGGTAACCCGCCACGACGGGCGAGACGAGGAGCGCCATCAGCGGGAGCGGGACGCCGCCCCAGAACAGCACGACGGGGATCGCCGCGACGAAGACGAGCGCCGTCCCCGTGTCGTTCTGTAGCACGATGATGGCGGCCGGGATGAGGAGGATGGCGACAGCGACGAGCGCATAGCGGAGCCGGCCGGAGCGAGCCTCGGGCGAAGCCATAAACTTCGCCACGGCCAGCAACGTGCCCACCTTGGCGACCTCCCCAACCTGGAGTCCGAAGGAGCCGATGTAGAGCCACGCCTTCGCCCCGTTCACCTCACGCCCGAACAGGAGCGTCGCCACGAGCAGGCCGAGGACGGCGACGTAGACGAGGTACGTGCTCTTCTCGATCACGCGTGCCGGGATGAGGAGGATCGCGACGAGGGCGGCGGCCGAAACGCCGAAAAACATCAGCTGCCGGTCGAAGTTGCGCTGCACCGACTCCAGCAGAAACTCCGCCGCTGGGCCGTGGGTGGAGCTGTAGATCGCCGTGAGGCCGATGCAGACGAGCGCGGCCCAGGCCAGCAGGACCGTCCAGTCGATGTGTTTATACCACGCGCGGTTCATGCGGAAGCGGTTGGAGGTGCGGTTGGATGTGGTGTAGGGGCTTGATGCATCAAGCCCCTACCCCTCAATTTCCATCGGTCTCGATCGGAGCGGAGCGCTGAGCCTGGGTGAACGTGATCAGCTCGGGCCGCTTGATCTCGCCCGTGAGGTACTGCTCGATCATCAGGCTCGCGATTGGAGCCGCGGCCGTCGAGCCGTACCCGGCGTTCTCGATGATCACGCCGACGGCGATCTGCGGGTTGTCGGCCGGGGCGTAGGCGATGAACACCGAGTGGTCCTTGCCCTGCGGGTTCTCAGCCGTGCCCGTCTTACCGGCAACCGAAATGCCCTCGATCTGCGCACGCCGCGCCGTCCCGGCCTCGACCACGAGTTCCATCCCACGCCTCACGATCTCGAAGTTCTGCTCCGATATCGGGATCTGGCGGACGCGGTGGTTCGGCTTGACGATCTCGCCCGTGTCGGTGTTCACCTGGTAGTCGACGAGGTGGGGCGTGGCGAGCTTGCCGTTCGTGGCAATGGCGGCGGTGTGACGGGCGAGTTGGAGCGGCGTCGCACCCATGTTGCCCTGGCCGATGCCGAGGTTGATGGTGTAGCCCGGTCCCCAGCCAGCGGGGAAGACGCGGTCGAAGTACGACGAGTCCGGGATGAGGCCGGGGCTCTGGTCCGGGAAGTCGAGCGGGGCGAGCGTGCCGAAGCCGAAGCGGTGCCCCCAGTTGCTCCACGTCGTGAGGTCCATCCGCTTGCCGTTGATGCGGTCGTTCATCAGGCGGAAGAAGAACGTGTTGCACGAGACCTGGATGGCGCGCTTGACGGAGATGTTGCCGTGGGAGCCGCCGTGGCATTTGAAGAGGCGCCCGCCGAGGACGTAGCCGCCGCCGCAGTACAGGTTCGTCTCCTCCGTGATCATCCCCTCTTCGAGTGCGATCGCCGCCATGAACGGCTTCCACGTCGAGCCCGGCGGCTGGTACATCTGGGTCGCGCGGTTGAAGAGCGGCTTGGCCTGGTTGCGGTAGATGTAGTCGACGAACTCCTGGTCGAGCTTGCCGGCGAACTTCGTCGGGTCGTAGTCCGGGGCGCTCACCATCGCGATGATGCCGCCGGTGTTGACGTCGAGGGCGACGGCGCCGCCGCGCATGTTCACCATCAGGCTCTCGGCGAGGGCCTGCACGTTCGCGTCGAGCGTGAGGTGGAGCTCGTAGCCGCTCTGCGGGTCGATGTCCTCGGTGCCCTGCTGGTACGGAGCGACCTCCATCCCGTGCACGTTCACCATCACGAAGTCGCGGCCAGGCCGCCCGCGCAGGACGGTCTCGTACTCCTTCTCGACGCCGGCCTGCCCGATCACGTCTCCGAGCTTGTAGCCCTGCTGCGCCATCTGGTCGAGCTGGCCCTCGGTGATCTCGCGGACGTAGCCGAGGGCGTGGGAGGCGTCGGCCTCGGTGTGGAACCGCCGCTTCTGACCGATCTCGAACCCGACACCGGGGAGCTGCCAGCTCTCCTCCTTCAGACGGGCGAACGCGTCGAACGGCACCTCCTTGAAGAGGATCGAAGTCTTGTAGGGCGAGTACGCCACGATCTCGCGGTACTTCGCCTCGGCGAGGGAGTCGGGCACGCCGAGGAGTCCGGCGAGGAGGCCGAGCTTCTCGCGCTCGAAGTAGCGCGGCGTGAGCGTGACGGTATACGTCGGCTGGTTGTCGACGAGGAGCGTGCCGTGGCGGTCGTAGATCAGCCCGCGCGCCGGGCCGACGACCTTCTGCTCGACGGAGTTGGCGATCGCCTCGTCGCTGTACTGCGCCCGGTCGAGGAGCTGCATCTGCACGAGGCGGACCGTGAGCAGGCCGATGACGAAGAGGATGGCCCCGACGAAGATCGTGAGGCGGAGGCCGCTGCGCTCCTGGGGCTGTGTGTTTTCTAGCTTCATTGCGAACTCGGATCAGTCGGGCGGACGGTGCGAGGGCATAACGCGCCCGTCCTGCGTTTTAGTAGCGGCGTTTACACGCGGACCGCGCCGCACGGATTCTGCGTTACACATATTTGACTCGATCATCGATACGCCTCGCTGCCCCTCTCCCGTTCCCCCTCCGCCCCCCTGTCCACCCGCCGTTCCCCGTCCGCTCCCGACCGTCCACTCGGCCCTCCGAACCGGCGGCGCGATTTGGGAACGGCCGAAAGAACCAGCGCGGGGATATTGGGTACACCGTAATCCGGCGCGGTCCGCCTCGCGGCTCCGCATCTGGATTTCCACCCCGCCTCGGAGGGCGCTTCTCGATCCCTTTTGTTACCACCGACCGGCCCCGGTCGGCTCTTCGGTACACTCCTTCCACGCGGCCGCGCTCGCCCCGAGCCGGCCGCGCTGACCGCTGCGTACGCATGACACTCGCCCTCCGCTTCGCCCTCCGCCTCCTCCCGGCCCTCCTCGTCGGCGCCGTCCTCTTCGCCCTCACGCCCGCCGCGCAGGCGCAGTACTTCGGGCGCAACAAGGTGCAGTACGACGACTTCGACTTCCGCGTGCTCAAGACCGAGCACTTCGACATCTACTACTATCCCGAGGAGGAGCAGGGCGTCCGCGACGCCGCGCGCATGGCCGAGCGCTGGTACGAACGGCTCTCGACGATCCTCGACCACGAGTTCGACGAGCGGAAGGCGATCATCCTCTACGCCGATGACGCCGACTTCCAGCAGACGAACGTGATCGGCGGGCAGATCGGGCAGGGCACGGGCGGCGTGACGGAGGGGTTCAAGCAGCGGATCGTGATGCCGCTCACGGGCTCCTACGAGGACACCGACCACGTCCTCGGCCACGAGCTCGTCCACCAGTTCCAGTACGACCTCTCGACGCGCGGCGGCACGTTCGCCAACTTCGTCCGCCTCCCGCTGTGGATCGTCGAGGGCTTCGCCGAATACCTCTCCGTCGGACGCGAGGACGCGCACACGGCGATGTGGCTCCGCGATGCCGTCCTCCGCAGCGACTTCCCCACGCTCGACCAGCTCACGCGCGACCCGCGCTACTTCCCCTACCGCTACGGCCAGGCGTTCTGGGCGTGGGTCGGCGGAACGTATGGCGACGAGGGCGCCGTAAACCTCTTCAAGACCTCGCTCTCGATGCCGCTCGACTCGGCGATCGTGGCGGTGACGGGGCTCACGCCGGACTCGCTCAGCGCGCGGTGGGGCCGGCAGGTGGCCGACACCTACGCCCCGCTGATGGCCGGGATGACCTCACCGCCGTACCTCGCGGAGCAGAAAGCCGACGACGCGATTCTCCTCGCCGACAGCCTCAACCTGCCGTCGCTGGAAGGCCGCCGCGTCCTCGCCCGCGAGCTCGACGGCGGCGACGTGAACATCGCCCCCGCCGTCAGCCCCGACGGCCGCTACGTCGCGTTCCTCTCCGAGCGCGACCTCTTCGGGATCGACCTCTTCCTCGCCGACGCCCAGACGGGCGAGGTGCTCAAGAAGCTCGGCGACGTCAACAGCGACCGCCACCTCGACGCCCTCCGCTTCATCAACTCGGCCGGGACGTGGAGCCCCGACGGCGAGAAGTTCGCCTTCGTCGTCTACGTCGAGGGCGACAACGAGATCGCCATCCTCGACGTGGGCACGCGCGAGATCGAGCGGCGCATCCGCGTCGGCGACATCGGCGCGCTGAAGGACCCGGCGTGGAGCCCGGACGGGCGTCAGATCGCCTTCGCCGGGATCAACGGTGGCATCTCCGACCTCTACCTCGTCGACGTCACGAACGGCACGGCGCGCCAGCTCACGAACGACCGCGAGATGGACCTCCAGCCTGCGTGGAGCCCCGACGGGAAGACGCTCGCCTTCGCCTCCGACCGCGGCCCCGGCACCTCGTTCGAGCGGCTCACGACGGCGCAGCCCCGCCTCGCCCTCTTCGACCTCGAGACGAGCGAGATCCGCCTGCTCTCGCTTTTCGAGCGGGCCAAGCACATCAACCCGCAGTACAGCCCCGACGGCGAGAGCCTCTACTTCCTCGCCGACCGCGGCGGGTTCTCGAACATCTACCGCACCGATCTGGGGACGGGCGAGGTCTTCCAGGTGACGAACATCGCGACGGGCGTCAGCGGCATCACGTCCCTCGCGCCGGCCCTCTCGGTCGCGGCGCAGACCGGCCTCCTGATGTACTCTGTCTTCGAGGCGCAGAACTACAACATCTACGCCCTCTCGCAGGACGAGGCGCAGGGCACCTCCGTCAACGCCGACGTGCCGCCGGAGACGATCCAGGAGGACGGCGTGGCCGAGGCCGGTATCCTCCCGCCCGTCGATGCGCTCGGCCGCAGCGTCGTCGAGGAGTACCTCGCCGACAAGGACACCGGGCTCCCCGACACGCGGGCGTTCCCCGACGAGCCGTACTCGGCCCGCCTCGGGCTCGACTTCGTGAGCCAGCCCTCCATCGGCGCGGGCTACGACCCGTACTACGGCTTCGGCGTGGGCGGCGGCGTGGCGATGCGCTTCTCCGACGTCCTCGGCAACAACATCCTCGGCGTGACGGTGCAGGCGAACGGCTCGTTCAAGGACATCGGCGGGCAGGTGTTATACCTCAACCAGCGCCAGCGGCTCAACTGGGGCGGGACCGTCTCCCACATCCCGTTCCTTCAGGTCGGCATCGCCAATAATCCCGACATCCCAGGCCCCGGCGAGGAGGGCGAGTGCGACGCGAACAACGACCGACAGCTCGATCCCGGGGCCAGCCCGCAGTGCCAGTTCCCCATCACACGGGTCTACCAGCGGATCTACCTCTCGCAGGTTGCTGGCATCGCGGCGTATCCGCTTTCGCAGACGCGGCGGTTCGAGGGTAGCCTCGGCTATCGCCGCATCGGGTACGGATTCGAGTACGACGCCGTCGTCGTCGACGGCAACTCGGTTCGGGGGGACCGGCGCGGCATCGACCCCGAGGAGTTCGGCTACCGCGGCGACGCCCTCCACCTCGCAGAAGTCGGCGGCGCCTTCGTCGGTGACTACTCGTTCTTCGGGTTCACGTCGCCCGTGCGCGGCGGGCGCTACCGCTTCGGCGTCGACGGGACGGCGGGCTCGCTGAACTACGTCACCGCCACGGCCGACTACCGCCGCTACCTCTTCGCCAAGCCCGTGACGCTCGCCGCGCGCGTCCTCCACTACGGTCGCTACGGCCCCGACGCCGAGAGCGGTGACCTCTTCCCGCTCTACCTCGGCTACGGCACGCTCGTGCGCGGCTACCGCGCCGGCTCGTTCGAGACCCAGACGGAGTTCCGCGCGATCGAGGGCCAGCTCTCTGGCAGTCGCATCGGTGTGGCGAGCGCCGAGGTCCGCCTCCCGTTTCTCGGAACGAGCGAGTTCGGACTCATCGACTTCCCCTACTTCCCGACGGAGCTCACCCTCTTCGCCGACGCCGGCGTGGCGTGGGGCGAAACAGGCCGAACCTTGAGCATCAATCAGTTGACGGGCGAGCGCGAAATCCTCGGCCGGCCTTTCGATGAGGCGAAACCGATTTACAGCGTCGGCACCGCCGCGCGCGTGAACATCCTCGGCGCGCTCATCCTCGAGTTCTACTACGCTTTCCCGTTCTCGCGCGACGACCGTAGCGGCGTCTTCGGCGTGAACCTCTCGCCGGGTTGGTGAGTCGAGCAGCGAGTTTCGAGCGACGAGCGACGAGTGGTAGCTTCGGCCTATCCTCGTCGCTCGTCATTCGTCATTCGTAGCTCGTGTATCCCCTCCTCCGCCCCCTCCTCTTCCGCCTCGACGCCGAGACCGCGCACCACGCGGCGCTGCGGACGGCGCGGCTCGCGCAAACGGTGCCGGGCCTGCTGCGGCCGCTCTTCCAGTTCGAGCACGACGCGCTCCACCAGCGGCTCTGGGGACTCGACTTCGCTAACCCGGTCGGGCTCGCGGCGGGCTTCGACAAGAACGCCGAGTTCGTGCGGTTCTGGCGAATGCTCGGCTTCGGGTTCGCCGAGGTCGGCTCGGTGACGGCGAACCCGAGCGCGGGCAACCCGAGGCCGCGCGCGTTCCGGCTGCCCGACGACCGCGCGCTCGTCAACCGGATGGGGCTGAACAACGTCGGCGCGGATGCCGTCGCGGAGCGGCTGCGAACGGCGGAGCGAACGCTCCCGCTCGGCATCAACCTCGCCAAGACCCACGACCCGGCCATTCTCGGCGACGCGGCGACCGACGACTTCCTCCAAAGCTTCCGCCGCCTCGCGCCCCTCGCCGACTACGTCGCCCTCAACGTCTCGTGCCCGAACACGGCCGAGGGCAAGACTTTCGAGTCGCCCGATGCGTTCGACGGCCTGCTCGCCGCCGTGATGTCGCTGCGCGCCGACCTCGGGCTCACCGTCCCCGTCCTCGTCAAGCTCTCGCCGCCACCCGCCGCCGCCTTCGATCCCGGCCCCGTCGATGACCTCGTCGACCTCGCGCTCGGCCACAGCATCGCCGGGTTCATCGCCACGAATACGGCCTCGGACCGCGACGGGCTGACGACGACGACGGCTCGGCTCGACGAGATCGGTCGGGGCGGGCTGAGCGGGGTGCCGCTGGCAGAGCGGGCGACGGCGCTCATCCGCCACCTTTCCCGTCGCACCGAGGGCAGCGTCCCGATCATCGGCGTCGGCGGCGTGGACTCAGCGGAGGCGGCGTACCGGAAGATCCGCGCCGGGGCCTCACTCGTCGAGGTCTACACGGGGCTCGTGTACGAAGGGCCGGGGCTCGTCGGGCGGATCAATCGGGGCCTCGTCGGCCTACTGGAGCGCGACGGGTTCGCGTCGGTGACGGAGGCCGTAGGGACCGAAGCGTAGGGGCACAGCTCATCGCTCCGCCGTATTTTCGGCCACTCCGCTCACCTGCTCCCCGCCCCCCCCATGCGTGACCGCCTTCGCCGCGAGTGGCTCGCCTTCCGGCAGATCTTCGCCGCGATGGACCGGCAGGCCACCGTCGTGCTCGTCGCGGCGACGGTGCTCGTGCTGCTGCAACTGCAAATCGGGAGCCGGCGCTTTTTCCGGACGGAGCTAGCGGGCGGGTTCGACCCCGCCGACGTGCCCCTCCTCTCGTGGGCGTGGTGGTTCGGGGTACAGGGCGTGCTCGGGTTCGTGATCCCCGTGCTGCTCCTCGTGCTCGTCTTCAAGCGGAAGCCGTCCGAGATCGGGCTCGGGCTCGGGGACTGGCGGCTGGCGTCGCTCATCGCCGGACTCTACCTCCCGCTCGTGGCCGTCGGGACGTGGTATTTCTCGGCAGACCCGGCGTTTCAGGCGCAGTATCCGCACCTCCCGAGCGCGGCCCAGAGCTGGGAGGTGTTCGTGATTTACGAGCTGCTGTTCCTCTTCTACTGGGTCGGCTGGGAGTATCTGTGGCGCGGGTTCGTCCTCTTCGGCACGGCGCCGGCGTTCGGGCCGCTCGCGATCGTCGTGCAGACGGTGCCGTTCGCGATCCTCCACGCGACGAAGCCGCCGGCCGAAGCGTACCTCTCGATCCTCGGCGGGCTCGCGCTCGGCGCGCTCGTGTGGCGGTGCCGGAGCTTCTGGATCGCCGTCCCGATCCACGCCGCGCAGATGCTGCTGATCGACTTCTTCTGCGCCCTCCGCATCCGCACCGGCACCACCGGCTACGGCCCCGCCGCCTTCCTCGACGCGCTCCGCGGCCTCGGCGGCTGACTCCCCGCCAGATGCTGACACGCGCCCGAGGCTAGGCGAGGGCGTTTTCGTGACCGGAGGAGCCGCAGAAGAGGCAGGCACTCCGCGTGGCCCGCACCATCTCCGCGACGAACTCGAGGTCCGGCCCCGCCCCATCCCGCCGCAGCCCCATCACGTCGATGTCCGACTGCGGCGCTCGCGCCACGCATGCCTCGAACGTCCCCACCATCACCTCCGCGTGCGCCGAGTCCGGAATCCGGGCGAGGTCGCGCAACTCGGCGAGGTGGAGGTAGGCGCGCCCCACGTCCCGCTGATCGTCCACGACGGTGAGCAGGTTCAGCTCGGCCTCCCAGGCCCGCGCGAGCCGGAGCGCAGTCAGGATGCCGAGGTTGAGGTCCGAGCGGTCGAGGTAGTCCTGGAAGGCGAGCGCGCCGAGGCGCGGGCGGACCCAGAGGTTGACCGTCTTGCTCATCCCCAGCCCGGCCTCCGCGTGCAGGGCCAGCAGCATCACGCCGACGCCCAGCCGGCTCGTCTCCTTCACGATCGTGCGGAGCTCCTCGTGGCGCTCGACGTGGCGCGGGAGGTTCAGGAAGAGGACGTTCGGGGCGAAGAACGCGCTCCGCAGCGCCTGCACGCCGGTCACCACGCCGGTCGCGAACCCCGCCGAGTCGATGACCGAGCTCGTCGTGAGCACGCCGTTCTTGCGGAGCGTCCGCGCGAGCCGCTCGATGCGCGGGGTGAGGTCGGCCACGGTCTCCGTCGTCGCGACCCCGAGGAGCTTGATGGAGCCTTCGGGCCGGCACACGTCGATGAGCAGGCGGAGCTCGCCGCGGAGCGTGGCCGGGTCGAGGACGGGGACGAGCAGGCTCGGCTTCCACGCCCGGCTTGCCGTCATCTCGAGGGCGATGACCTTGCCGGCGGCCCACTCGGCGAAGGCGGCGAAGATGCCGCTGCGGACGGTGCCCGTGCGCGGGGCGATGCCGCGCCACGTGATCCAGAAGTAGATCCCCACGACGACGCCCACGGCGACGAGCCCGAACGTCGGGTTCACGATGAACATGGCGAACACGCAGCCGAGCGCGCCGAAGAGCGGGACGATGCGGGGGAGCTGGAACGTCGGGCGGAAGCTCATCAGCCCCAGGCTCGCCTCGGCCAGCATCACCACGTTGATGACGGCGTACGTGATGAGGAAGAACATCGTGATCATGGGAGCGATCACGTTGAGGTCGCGCAGCAGGAGGGCTGCCAGGACGATCACGCCGGTGACGACCATGGCGCGGCGTGGCTCGCCGCCGCTCGTCCGCGCCAGCCACGCCCCCCCCGGCACGAGGCGGTCCTTGCCGAGCGCCTGGATGATCCGTGGGGCGCCGACGAGCGAAGTCAGCGCCGAAGAAAACGTGGCCCCGAGCAGCCCGGCGAGGACGACCGGCCCCCACGCCGCCTTGTCGATCATCACGGTGTAGTTCGAGACGAGTTCTTCCGGCGTGGCGGCGCGCACCGTCCACACCATAAGCAGGACGTAGATCACGAGCGAGACGCCGATCGCCGAGAGTGTGCCGAGCGGGATGCTCTTGCGCGGGTTCTTCAGCTCGCCCGACATGTTGGCCCCGGCCATCACGCCCGTCGCAGCGGGGAAGAAGACGGCGAAGACGAGCCAGAAGTTGGTGCCCTGAAAGCCGTCCTCGGGCGCGCCGGGGTAGCTCCCCCAGAGCTGCACCTCGCCGCCCACACCCCGGAGGAAGTCCGGCGCGGCGAAGATCGAGACGAGCGAGAGCGCGATCACGGCCATCACCACGTACTGGATCTTGAAGGCGAGGCTCGCCGAGAGGTAGGCGATCACGAAGACGACGCCGAAGATCACGAGGTCCACGAGGAGCGCCGGGTGGTCGGGGAAGACCCACGTCCAGCCCTCGCGGAAGCCGAAGACGTACATCGCCACGGCGAGCCCCTGCGAGAGGTAGAGCGGCACGCCCACGCTCCCGCCGACCTCGAACCCGAGCGACTTCGAGATGATGGCGTACGGCCCACCCGCGCCGAGCCGCGTGTTCGTGGCGATGCTGGAGAGCGAGAGGCCCGTGCAGAGCGTGATCCCGTTCGCGAGCGCGATGATGAGCAGCCCCCCGAGCAGGCCGGCATTCCCGACGACCCACCCGAGCCGGAGGTACATGATCACGCCGAGGATCGTCAGCAGCGTCGGCGTGAAGACCCCGGCGAAGGTGCCGAAGAGCTTTGGACTGTCCACGATCTCGGCGACTTCTTCCTCCGGCACACCGCCCTGGGCCTCGCCTCCTCCGGGAGCCAGCAGCAGATCTGCATCGGCCGAACCCGGCCTCACCACGGGGCCGGAGGCCTCAGGAGGAAGGGGAGCGCTGGAGTCCGTCATCGGCGTGGCCTAGAGGTAGATGCAGGAGATACCGCTTCCTCCGCACATGCTCAGCCCGTTCAGCGGCTTGAGCGCTATCGGATAATACGGAACCGACCTGCGATGCGTACGGGCGCCCGCCGTGCTCGGGGTGACGCTCGCGCCGGGAATCCGATAGGCCGCCGCTACAGGTCGGAGTGGACGGGGACGAGGTGCATCACGCCTTGCCCGTAGGGCTCGAGCACAGCCGTGTGTCGACGCGCTACGCGGGCTGGGCGGGTGGGCATTTGTGGGTTTTGATAAACGCCCTGCTCGTTTAATTTGGAGGTATGGCTCCACTCACGGTCTGCGGAGGTACCCCATGTCGAGACTGCTACTCCTCTCCCTCCTTCTCACCCCCACCGCGCTCGCACAGGACGGCATCGTCTCTTCGATTGAGACGGACAGGGCTGAATACGCCTACGGCGAGACAATAGTGGTGCGCTACACGCTCGCAAACCAAAGCGACGAGCCCGTCACGATCGAATCGTCAGGCGTCGGGAGCGACTGCACTGCACGCCTCAGGTTTGATCCCGGCATCGTTCCCCACGTCTGTGTCCTCGACGACATCGCCCGGATCGATTTCGACCCTCACTCGTCGGTGACATTTGTGTGGGATGTCCTCCCGAGCGAGCAGGGCCTTCCGGCTGTGACAGGTGAGCAGAACGTCACAGGCTTCTTCAGTAATAGCGACTACTCTGCTACCACATCGTTTTCTGCTCCGCAATACCTCGGCGGTCGGCTTGAGGTGGTGCTCGCGGACGGTCTCACCCTCAGCGACGTCCGAGACGTCATGAAGGCGCTCGACGCCGTCGTCACCGACTCGGTAGTCATTGGATCTATAGGCATAACCTACTACTATTGGCAGATCTCGGGGACGACGCTCGAAGAGGCCCGAGCGACCTACCGGTCAGATCCTCGCTTTAGGCGAATCTTTCCGTTGCGAGGTCTTCACCGCCCGATTCGCATCTACACCGTCAACGCCGAGGATGAAGCCACTCCGTCCGGCTCGCCCGTCCTCACGACGGCGTACCCCAACCCGTTCACGGCCTCCACTTCGTTCGCGCTGACGGTTCCAGCGTCCGGCCCCGCGCGCGTCGAGGTGTTCGACCTGCTCGGGCGGCGCGTGGCGGTGCTCCACGACGGGCCGCTCGCGGCGGGCGCCGAGCACCACTTCACGTTCCACGCGGCCAGCCTTCCGAGCGGGCTCTACGTCGTCCGCGCCACGGGCGAGGGCTTCACCGAGACGCGCCGCGTGACGCTCGCGCGGTGAGCCCCGTCAGCGGAGGACGGTGATCGGCCGCGTCTCCGTGCGGCCTCCCGCTTCGAGGCGGACGAAGTAGACGCCGTTCGGGAGCGACGCGACCGGGAGCTGCACCTCCGTTCGGCCGGCGGGTCGGCGAGCATCGGAGAGCGTGGCGACCTCGCGCCCGAGCACGTCGAAGACGCGGAGCGCGACGTGATCCTCGCGCTGGAGGTGGAACGCGGCCGTGGCGAAGCCGATCGCGGGATTGGGGTATACCGCCAGGTGCACGCGCTCTCGCTCCGGCTCGGGCGCGCTCGCCGTGCCGAGGCCCGGGGCCCCTTGATTCTCGAAATACACCGTTGGGAGATACAGGTCGACGTCTCCATCCCCGTCGAGATCGACGAGGTGAGCCCTCGTAGTAGAACTCATAGCCTCTTCGAACCCGACAAGCACCTCGGTGTGGTCCACGAAGCGATGGGGCGACTCCTGAACGAGAAGCGTGACTGTTTCGTAATTGTTGAGCACGACGTCGAGACGGCCGTCGCCGTCGAAGTCAGCGGCGTCGGCGCTGAACGAGGGGATTTCGAGAGCGGGTACGGAGACGGAGGAGAAACGCAGGTCCCCGTTGTTGCGGAGGAGGACGGAAGAGGCTGCACCCGGCCGCGAGAACAGCAGGTCGGCGTCGCCATCGCCGTCGTAATCGAAGGGGAGCACGGCGCGGCCGCCCACGCTGCCCCACAGGCCAAACGCACGCGTGAACCCCGCCGCCCCGTCGTTGACGAACACGGCCGAGGGCGCATTCGAGTTCGCGAGCACGATATCGGCGTCGCCGTCTCGGTCGAGGTCTGCGACCCGCACGTCTTGGGTGGCGGCCTCGTCGTTGAGCCGCATGGACTCTACGAAATGCCCGCTTCCGTCGTTGAGGAGGATGGGCTCTCGACCCTGAGATTGAAAAACGAGGTCGAGGTCTCTATCCCCGTCGAAGTCCGCGGCTTCCGCGCGATATTGCCCGATCACATCGGCAAGACCAGCTTCGGTTGTGATGTCTGCGAACGAACCGCCGCCGTTGCCCTGGAGGAGCACCGGCGGATTCTCGAAGTAGACGAGCAGGAGATCAGAGACACTATCACCCGTGAAGTCGCCAGCCAAAGCGTGGCGCGGATGCGGTGGGAGGGTGAGGTCCGTCGGCGTGATCTCCACGAAGGCCCCGTCGTCCTGCTGCTCCCAAAGCCCGGTCCGACTCGTGACGAGGTCGACGTCGCCATCGCCGTCGAAGTCGAGGGGGAACCCGTTGAGTGGGACGTCTCCTCGGGAGAAGTAAGAGGACACGGGACGGAAGACCGGAAGCGGCGTGGTCTCGACCGACCGTTCCTGCGCGTTGTTACCGGGAGCGTCGTCGGCTTGAGGATCCGCCGGGAAAAAGCGGAAGGTGAGCGTGGCGTCCCCATCGAGCACGAGCGGCGGGAGCACAACCTCCGCCGTCTCACCGGAGCCGAGCGCGAGGGGCCCCTCGTAGACAATGCTCCCACCAACTTCCAGCACGAGCCGACCGCTATCGGCCTCGCTTCCGAAGTTGTGCAGGCGCACCTCCGGCTCGAACGGGTGCCCGTCCGTCACGAGCGGCCCCGGCCACGCGACATCTACGACGGCGAGGTCACGCACGTCGGGCCGGGTGTAGGCCACGACGAGCCACTCGGCCGTGGACGGGTCCGCCACCCCCTCGGTGTAGAAGTGCTCGAACACGACGACCTCCACCGGCCCTTCCACCGCGAGGGCGCGGGCCGGCTCCGTTCCCGCCACGGCGTCCCACGCCGCCTGCGCCTCGGCTGCGCTGCCGTATCCGAACGAGAGCACCGCCGCCACCGTGTCGGCCGCGACGGGCGGGCCGGGCTCTCCGAAGTCGGTCGAGCCGTTGGCCGGAAACTCAAACTGGCCTGACCCGGCCCATACCGTCGATGCGTGCACCACCCGCTGCCCGGTGAGCGCGCTGTGGACTTCCAGGTAGCCGAAGTCCGAGGGCTCCTCGAAGTCGTAGTGGAGGTTCACCACGCTTCGATAGCCGTCTGGCGGCGGCGACCCCAGAGCGGGGTGTGCCGACGCGTAATAGGCCTCGGGCTGGAGGCTGAGGAAGTCCACGCGGAAGACGACGGTCTCGACCTCCAGTGCCTCCTGAGCGCGGACGACTCCCGGTGTGACGAGGAGGAGGGCGAGGCAGAGCGAGAGGAGCGGTCGCATGGCAGAATAACCCCGAAGAGGCTAGCCGTTCGGACGGTAGGCTCCTCCAGTATAACCGCTCCCGCTCTCCCTCACAACTCCGTTCCCGCCGCCCCGCTACAGGTCGAGGTGGACGGCGACGAGGTGCATCACGCCCTGCCCGTAGGGCTCGAGCACGGCCGTGTAGTCGACGCGGGCGGCGATCTCGCCGAGGGGCTGGCGCACGGCGAAGCCGGCGGCCGGCGACGCGCCCTCGAACCCGTTCGCCCCGAAGCGGTCCACGCCGACACGCAGCGCGAAGGGCTGGGCGAGCCAGACCTCGCCGCCGAGCCGGAACCGCGCCTCGCTGAGCCGGAAGTCCTCGCTCCGGGTGAAGATCGTCGGGACGCCCTCGATCTCGCTCACGCGCTCGGTCCGCCGCTCGACGTTCGCGATCTGCGACTCGACCTCGGCGGTGATCGTGCCACGCCCGCCGGCGAGCCGGTACGCCCCGCCGAACTGCACGCGGACGGGGAAGCGGTCCGTCGTCTGCTTCCCGTTCTGGCCGAAGGCGTCGGACGTGTCCCACTGGTAGCGGGCGAGGAGGTCGTTCACGGCGAAGCCGAAGGCGAGGTTCTCGGAGACCTGCGCCGCGAGGCCGAGCGAGAGCCCGAGGCTAACCACGGGGTCGACGCCCTCGAAGAGGTCGGCGTGGTAAAAGCGGAGGCCGACGCCGCCGGAGACGCGGCTGCTCAGCCTCGCGCCGAAGGCGGCGAAGATGGCGTACTCCTGCGTCGAGAGGTCGTCGGTGTGGTAGCCCGCGTTGTCGCGCCCGTCAATGTTGTCGACGCCGGAGCGGATGATGCCGACGGCGGCCCCGGCGCGGGGTGGGAGCGGGAAGGCGAACTGGAGGTACTGGAGGCTCCGGTCAAACGAGAGGAAGCCGGCGGCGGCGTCGAGCCCCTGCCGCTCGACGCGCGGCGCGAGCGCGGGGTTGTAGTACGGGCTCGCGCCCGAGAACACGTCACCGACGAGCCCGCCGCCCATCGCGATGCCGCGCGCGCCGAAGCCGAGGCGGGCGTACGACCCGGCGTACTGCGCCGAGGCGGGCGCGGCCGCGAGGAGCAGGAAGAGGGCCAACCAGAGGGTGCGTTTCATAGGGTCACAACCGTGCACGAGATCGGACGAGGGGGTAGGCATAGCCTCCGAAAGGTGTCATCCCGAGCGAAGCCGAGGGATCTTTACCGACACCTCCGTAGAGATCCCTCGGCTCCGCTCGGGATGACAGGATCGAACGGTGTCGTTCGGTCTCACGCATCATTCGAGAACCAGAATCTTGCCGGTGAGCGAGTCGCCGCCCGTGGCCACTTCGTAGAAATAGACGCCATTCGCGACGCGGTTGCCGTCCTCGTCGTAGCCGTCCCACACCTGCTCGACGGGCGCGGCGTCGGGGATCGTGCGGACGAGGTTCATGCCGAAGTCGAAGATGCGGATCGAGGCGGGGTCCGTCCGGTCGTAGCGGATGCGGACGTAGCGGTCGGCGTTCGGGGAGAACGGGTTGGGGTAGGCGTAGGCCTCGACGTCGGGGACGCGGTCGCTCGGCGTTTCGGGGTTCGTCGGGACGTCGGCGCGGAAGAGGGTCCACGTCGCGCCGCCGTCGTCGCTCTTGAGCAGGCCGTCGCCGGTGCCGACCCATAGCGCACTCGTCGTGGTGGCGACGGCGAAGACGTTCGCGTCGCGGCGGACGAAGCGGCCCCGGCGGTCGCGGTCGGGGAAGTCGCGGATGCTCCGCCACGTGTCGCCGTCGTCTTCGGAGACGAAGAGGCCGTCGGCCCCGGCAGCGTAGACCGTGCTCGGCGAGCAGAAGCCCGCGCCGTCGGGGCAGAAGGCGAAGTCGTAGAACCGGTTGCCGCCGACGAGCGCGGGCTCGAACGTCTCGCCGCCGTCGCGCGTCACGACGAGGGCGAACTGCTCCTGCTGCTCGCGCGCGCGCCACACGGCCATCCACACCGGGTTGCGCGGGTTTTCCGGCGTCCCCACGGCGAAGTTTTCGTCACCGACGGGCTGCTCCTCGATCGAGATCACCCAGTTGCCGGGCAGCCCGGCGCTCGTCCCGTCGAAGCCGGTGCGCTGCCACGCCCGCTCTTCCAGCGTGTCCGTCGGCACCGTGCCCGTCCGGTCGAACACGACGAGTTCGATCACGTCCTCAGGCCGCGAGCGGTTGACGCCGGCGACGGTCCCGGCCCACACCGTCCCCGTCTCGTCCACGAGCACGGAGAAGCCGAGGAAGTTGTTGCCCTCCTCGGCGTCCTGGATTTCGGGCGCGTAGAGGAAGTTGTACGGCAGCGTCGGGTCGATGGCGTCGAGCGTATCGGGCGGGAGGACGACGCGCTGGAAGTCGCGGGCGTAGCGGTCCTCGTCCTCCAGCCACTCCAGCCGGCGGATGCCGCTGGCCCAGCCCGCCACCCACACGTCGCGCGTGATCGGATCGAAGTCGATGTCGAACGGCGGGCTCTGCTGCGGGACGATGACGGGGAGCGCCGGGAGCTGGAACGACAGCGTCTCGCCCCCCGTCGGGCCGCAGCCGAGGATCGGGACGATGTCTTCGGGCTCGGCGTCGGGCGCGAAGTAGTTGCAGCCGTAGACCTGAAGCGTGTCTTCGGGCGCGTCGAGCTGGGGGAACTGGTAGCGCCACGACTGGCCGCCGTCCTCGGAGTAGGCGAAGCCCGCCGCGCTCTGCGGGCGGCTCGCGATCGCCGGATCGCTGAAGCCGAGCCCGACCCAGATGATGTCGTCCTCGACGTCGATCGAGAACACGATCGCGGTCGGGGCGATCGCCGGCGTGAGCACGTCGTCGTCCACGAACGCCCACGTCTGGCCTCCGTCCGCGGTGAAAATGAGCTGCTGCCCGGCCCAGAGCGTGTCGCCCTCGGCGTGGAGGTTGTCGACGATGTTGCGGAGCGGGCCGCTGACGGCGACGAGGTCACGCACCCGCTCCGCGTCGTAGCCGTCGGCGACTTGGGCGAACGCGGCGGGGGCGACGAGCAGGAGGACGAGAAAGAGGGGAAAGCGCCGGCTCATTCGAGAATCGTGATCGTGAAGGGGACGTCGGCGCTCGCGAGCCCGTCGCGGTCGAAGGCGCGGAACGTCACGGTGACCGGGCCGGGCGGCGCGGTGTCGATGCCGAAGGTGACGGTGTAGCGACCGTCGCCGGCCTCGGCGTCGCCCGAGGCCGCGCTGCCGTCGTCGGCGAGGGCGAAGACGCCGTTGAACGGGGCGGGGAAAGCGACCTCGACGCGGGCGATGTCGGAGAGCCCATCGGGGTCGGAGACGACGGCGATGAGTTGGAGCGTGCCCGGCGGGTCGAACTCCGCCGGCGCCTCCACCGCGTCGATCACGGGCGGCCCGAGGCCGAGACCGGTCAGCTCGAACAGGCCGCGCACCTCGTTGCTCAGTAGCCCGTCGCTGTCCACGGCGTAGACGAGCACGGTGTAGCGCCCGCGCTGCCCGCGCCCGAGCCGAAGCGGAACCGTCGCCGCGTACTGCCCGTCGCCTGCGTCCGCGAGCATCCCCTCAGCAATCGTCCCCTCGAACTGCCCGCGCACGACGTAGGCGACGCGGTCGATGGAGCCGCCGTCCGGGTCGCTGGCGCGCACGCTGAGCGCGAGGTCAACGGCGGCGCTATCGCCGGAAGCCACGACGTCATCGAAGAAGACGCTGTCCGGGGAGAACGAGAAATCCGAGACGAGGGGCGGACGGCCTTCGAGCGGCTGCGGGCCGAGGGCGGTGTCGCACCCGACGAGGGCGCCGACGAGGGCGACGAGCGCAAACGCGCCGAGGAAACGAGAACCGGGCATCGAGAGGGAGCGGGGGAATCGGGGCAACCCCGGCGGAGGGCCGGAGCGGCGGGAAGATAGCGTCTCTCGTAGCGAAGGGGCGGGCGGCGTGGCGGCGGGTTCTCGGAAGCGGCCCCGAACCTACGACGCCCGGACGAGCGGGCGCAAGCCTGCGCCGGGTGGTGCGTCGTAATTGCCCCGTGTTCAGAGGTCGGGGGTCGGATTGTACTCACGCTTACCGCAGGCACCCGTAGGGGCAGACCTCTGTGTCTGCCCTGGTCGGGATTGGCACCCGGCCTCCGCCTGCCTCACGCGATATAGAGCGGCTTGAAGCTGAAGCAGAGCACGAACAGGACGAGCGCGAAGATGCCGAGCGCGCGGCGGCCCGGCGTCAGCGGCTCGGGATGCATGACCGGCGGGTGGTCCACTTTGATCAGTGTCACGATCAGTAAGCACCAGAAGAACCACCCCGAGTAGCCTATCGACTCCGCGATCCCACCGATGCGGAGCGCGACCGCCGCCGCCGCGACGGTGACGAACAGCCCGGCGACCACGGCCCGCTGGTCATCGAACAGCCGACCGAAGAAGAAGTAGAGCAGCGCCGCCGCGATCACCCACAGCCCCGCCGCCCCGAGCCCCGCCGGGTAGCCGTTCTGCGTCGCGAGCTCGGCCATGAGCGGCCCCGTGTCGGCCATCAGCCCGAGCGTCGCCGAGAACAGCAGGACGATGACGAAGAGCCGCGCGATGCGGCCGTGCCATTTCGGCCCGGCGAGGGCGTAGAGGATGTGCCCGCCGTCGAGCTGGCCCACGGGCAGCATGTTGAGCGCGGTGAAAAACAGGCCGAGCCACCCCGCGAAGAGCACCGGGTAGTGGTACATCTCGTACATCGGCGGGACGTTTGGGAAGAACTGCGAGAGCGCCCAGTAGAGCGGCGTATTCCCGATCGTCAGCCGGCCGATCATCCCCGGCTCGGGAAGCGGCTGCCCGGGGAACGCGCCGAACCGGTCCACGAACAGCTTGAGCGACTCGTGCCCGCCGAGCCCGAACACGTACTCCGGCGGCGGCAGCGTGGCGAGCGCGTAGACGAGCACGCCGAGCGCGACGACGAACCCCGCGAGCGGCCCCGCCGCGCCGATGTCGAAGAGCTGACTCGTCCGCCGCAGCGGCTCCCGAATCCGGATCACCGCCCCGAACGTGCCGATGTTCGGCTGGAGGAAGGGAAACGGGAACGGGATGTAGTACGGCAGCGAGACATCGATGCCGCGGATGCGCGCGGCGAAGTAGTGGCCGAACTCGTGGACCGTGAGGAAGAGGAGGAGGGGGAACGCGTAGCGGAGCCCGTCCCAGATGAACGCCCGCAGGCCGAACTCGGCGTAGACCAGTTCGCGGCCGACGAGCGTGCCGCCCGCCCACACCGTCGTCCCCACCGTGAGCAGGAAGAGCACGAGGTGGAGCCAGCGGCGCTCCGGCGGCGGGCTCGTGTCGATGAGCAGGCTGTCGTACGCCTCGGGCGCACGGGGCAGCGGTTCGTCGGCGCGGTAGGTCGGCGGCGGAAGCGGGGAATCCAACGAGTTGGGGGTCGGTCAGCGGCGAAAAGGAGGGGCACCTACGCACCGACCCTCCCGAAGTTCAGTGGTCCGGCCCCGCACCGTCGGTCACGCCTGCAGCGCGCCGAGGCCGGCCGAGATCCGCCGCATCGCCTCGCGCAGGTCGTCCGTCGAGGCCGCGTACGAGAGGCGGATGCCGTAGGGCGCGCCGAACGCATCGCCCGGGACGAGCGCCACGTCGTGCTCTTCGAGGAGGTAGAAACAGAGGTCCTCGCTATTCGCCACGGCCCGGCCGCTCGGGGCCGTCCGGCCGAAGTACGCCGATACGTCGGGGAAGACGTAGAACGCGCCCTCGGGCGTCGGGCATTGGACGCCGGGGATCGCCGTGAGCGCGCCGAGCACGAAGTCGCGGCGCTCGCGGAAGGCGCGGACCATCTGCCGGATCGGCTCGGGGTCCATCGCGAGCGCGGCAATCCCCGCCTGCTGCGTGATCGCCGACGGCGCCGACGTGAACTGCCCCTGCATCGTCGACGCGGCCTCGACGATCCACGCGGGCGCGGCGAGGTAGCCCAGCCGCCAGCCCGTCATCGCATATGCCTTCGAGAAGCCGTTGACCGTCACCGTCCGCTCGCGCATCCCGTCGAGCGCGGCGAAGGAGACGTGCTCGGCGTCGTAGATCACGCGCTCGTAGATCTCGTCGGAGACCACGAACACGTCGTCCCGGCCGCGCAGCACCTCGGCGAGCGCTTCGAGCTCGGCGCGGGAATAGACCGCGCCCGTCGGGTTCGAGGGCGAGTTGAGCACGACGATCCGCGTCCGCTCGGTGAGCGCCGCCGCCAGCTCGTCCGGCCCCATCCGGTAGCCGCTCTCCGGCGTCGTCTCCACGATGACGGACTCGCCGCCCGCCAGCTGTACCATCTCGGGATACGACACCCAGTACGGCGCGGGGATCACGACCTCGTCGCCGGGGCGGCAGAGGACGAAGATGGCCTGCGCGACGGATTGCTTCGCGCCGTTCGAGCACAGGATCTCGGCCGGGGAATACGTCAGCCCGTTGTCGTCGCGGAGCTTGCGGACGATGGCTTCACGGAGCGCGGGCGTGCCGGCGTTCGCCGTGTAGCGGGTGTGGCCTTCGTCGATGGCGCGGCGGCCGGCCTCGCAGATCGGCGCGGGCGTGTCGAAGTCGGGCTCGCCGGCCGAGAGCTCGATGACGGGCTTGCCGGCGCGCACGAGGGCCTTCGCGCGGGCCGACATGGCGAGCGTCGCCGACGGCTGCATCGCGGCCACGCGGGGGTTGAGTTCGGGGTCGGTAACGGAGGGCATGGCGGGCCGAAGTTGGGGAGAGGGGCGACGCCGCCAAAGGTACGAAGGCAAGCGCAACGCCGAGCCTACGTCTCAGCGTGCGTTTATGAAGTCACTGGAAGCTCCGATTGGAGTCCTCCCCCTAGTCAGGGGGAGTCCCCGAAGGGGGAGGGGGTAGACGAGCCGTGGCATCTTCCCTCCGTCTATCGCCCCGTCCTACGGACACCCCTCCTGTCTAGGAGGGGGATTCCAGTCCAGCCTCACAGACCCGTTCTTGCTCTGTTGAGAAGCTGGAATGGATGTCATCCTGAGCGGAGGCCGCCGGCCGCAGCCGAAGGATCTCTCCGGGGGAGCCCGCAACAGACTGTTGAACCTGTGCCCGAAAAGATCCCTCGGCTCCACGCTGTTTCGCTCGGGATGAAAGACAATCCAGCTTCTCAACAGAGCAACCCGTTCTCAGCCTTTCTCCGCCCGCAGTCGCTCCAGCACCGGCGGCGGGACGAACGACGATACATCGCCGCCGAAGCGGTGGATCTCGCGGACGAGCGACGAGCTCGTGAACGCCTGCTCCTCGCTCGGCGTGAGGAAAACGGTGACGGCCTCGGCGTTGAGCCGCTGGTTCGCGATCGCCATGCGGAGCTCGTAGTCGAAGTCCGTCACCTGCCGGATGCCGCGCACGAGGGCGACGGCCCCGCGCTCGGCCGCGCGGTCGGCGATGAGCCCCTCGTACAGCGCCACGTCGATGCGGTCGCGCTCGGCGGCGGGCCAGTCGGCGACGGAGGCTTCGACGAGCGCCACGCGCTCCTCGTCCGAGAGGAGCATCTTCTTCGCCGCGTTGACGGCGATCGTCACCTCGACGCGGTCGAAGAGGCGGAGGGCGCGGCGAAGCACGTCGAGGTGGCCGAGCGTGACGGGGTCGAAGGAGCCGGGATAGAGGGCGAGGCGGGCCATGCGTGGGACGTTGGGGAGGGAGCGTTGGGGGGAGGAACTGTGAAAGTAGCGTACGTTCGTATCTTGCGGCAGGCTGACGCGCGCGCGAAGACGGAATCCGGAAACCTCCTCCCCGCCTTCGCCTTTACAATTACGTCCGGGCCCGCAATGCCGCAGGCCCACCCCGATCACCAGAAGGAGACGACCCATCGCTAGACGATACTCCCGGCCGGTACAACAACGCGGCCCCCGCACTCGCATCAATGACCAGATCCGCACCGAGCGCGTGCGCGTCGTGGACCCCGAGGGCGAGCACGGCATCTACGAAATTAGCGCGGCCCTCGAACTCGCCCAGCGGCGCGGCCTCGACCTCGTCGAGGTGGCCCCCGATGCGGACCCGCCCGTAGCCAAGATCATGGACTTCGGGAAGTTCCGCTACGAGCAGCAGAAGAAGGAGAAGGAGCAGCGCAAGAAGGCCCACAAGGTCGAGCTCAAAGAGGTCCGCTTCCGCCCCAACACGGACGACCACGACTTCGACTTCAAGGCGAAGCACGCCCGCGGCTTCCTCGAAGACGGCAACCAGGTCAAGGCGTGGGTGCAGTTCCGCGGCCGCGACATCATCTACAAGGACCGCGGCGCCGACCTCCTCGGCCGGTTCATCGAAGAGCTCGCGGACATCTCGCGCGTCGAGCAGCTCCCGAAGATGGAAGGCCGCCGGATGACGGTGATGCTTACGCCCGACAAGTCCGGCAAGAAGGACAAGAGCGGTTCGTGAGTGCGGAGGGGTGGGAATGCGGACGTGGTTTCGCCGCTCCCTTCCCTACATCCCCGACACGTTTTACGCTCGCTCTTCAAACTCCGCCGTTGCAGCGCCCGACCGTGCACTGCTATCTTGCAGGTTCTGCCAGAAGAGGCGACCCGTCACGGAGCGCCTCTTTTTTTGGCCTCACCGCAGGAAAACTCCTCGAGGAGCCCTATGCCGAAGATGAAGTCCAACAGCGGCGCCAAAAAGCGCTTCGCTCGGACCGGGACCGGCAAACTCAAGCGCAAGAAGGCGTTTGCGAGCCACATCCTGACGAAGAAGTCGCCGAAGCGGAAGAGCGATCTCCGCAAGACGACGCTCGTCGATCAGGCCGACGAGAAGCGCATGAAGCGCCTCATCGTCGGGACCAAATAAGTCCCTCGTCCTCCCTCATTCCCTCTACCCTTTTAACGGAGCAACCAAATGCCACGCGCCCGTAACACCGTGGCTTCCCGTCGCCGCCGCAAGAAGATTCTGAAGCTTGCGAAGGGCTACTGGGGTCGCCGAGGCAACGTCTACACCGTTGCCAAGCACTCCGTCGAGAAGGGGCTGCAGTACGCGTACCGAGACCGCCGCCAACGGAAGCGGCAGTTCCGGCGCCTGTGGATCGCCCGTATCAACGCCGCCGCGCGGCTCAACGGCACCACGTACTCGCGCCTCATCTCCGACCTCCGCAAGGCGGATATCCCGCTGAACCGGAAAGTGCTGGCCGACCTCGCCATGCACGACGCGGAAGCCTTTACGAAAGTCGTCGAGCAAGCCACGGCGTAGTCCGCCAGGCCCCGCTCGACCCCCGTTCCCGCCTGGCCGCCGTGCCCGGCGGGAATTTTTGTTCGCTAGCCATCGCTGCCATGTCCGCCGACACGACCACGCTCCACGACGAGATCGACGCGCTCACCCGCGAGATCGACGACGCCCGGCTCTCGACGCCCGACGAGATCGAGGCCTTCCGCATCCGCATGCTCGGCCGGAAGAGCGGCGTCGTCACGGCCCTCTTCGGGCGGATCACCGAGGTCGAGCCCGCCGAGCGCGGGCGGGCGGGGCAGGCGCTCAACGCCCTCCGGCAGAAGGCCGAGGCCGCCATCGAGACGGCGCAGGCCGCGCTCGCCGGCAGCACCGGCGCCGAGCGGACCGACCTCGACCTCACGCTCCCCGGCCGCATCCCGGCGCCCGTCGTGGGACCCGACGGCGTCGGCAGCCTCCACCCGCTGACGCAGACGCTCCGCGAGATCGAGCAGATCTTCGCCCGCTTCGGGTTCGACATCGCGGGAGGCCCGGAGATCGAGGACGACTGGCACAATTTCACCGCGCTGAACTTCCCGCCGGACCACCCCGCGCGGGATATGCAGGACACGCTCTTCCTCGAACCGCCCGCGCCCGAGGGCCGCGGCATCGTGATGCGGACGCACACCTCGCCGGCGCAGATCCGCGTGCTGGAGCGCGCGGTGGAGGACGGCTCCGGCCCGCCCGTCCGTGTGATCGTCCCCGGCCGCGTCTACCGCAACGAGGCGATCTCGTACAAGAGCTACTGCCTGTTCCACCAGGTCGAGGGCCTCGTCGTGGACGAAGGGATCACCTTCGCCGACCTCAAGGAGATGCTCCACGTCTTCGCCCAGACCCTCTTCGGCGACGACGTGCGGATGCGGTTCCGCCCCAGCTTCTTCCCCTTCACCGAGCCCTCGGCCGAGGTCGACATCTGGTGGGCGGACGAGAGCGGGGACGGCGGGCGCTGGCTCGAAATCCTCGGCTGCGGCATGGTGGACCCGAACGTGCTCGAAGCCGTCCAGATCGACCCCGAGCGCTACACCGGCTACGCGTGGGGCATGGGCGTCGAGCGGATGGCGATGCTGAAGTACGGCGTCGACGACATCCGCCTCTTCTACGAGAACGACGCGCGCTTCCTCAAGCAGTTTTAGCTGCGCGAACGCCCCGTACCGTACAGACGCGACATGTCGCGTCTCTACCTCGAAGCCGACTCGACCCCCGAATCATCCTCCCCCATGAACATCTCTTACAACTGGCTCTCCGACTACGTCGACCACGGCCTCGCGCCCGACGAACTCGCCGACGTGCTGACGATGGTCGGGCTCGAAGTCGAGTCCGTCGAGGGGCGCGGGCGCGACCTCTCGGGCGTCGTCGTCGGGCATGTCCTCGCGACGCGGCCCCACCCGAACGCTGACCGGCTGACGCTATGCGACGTGGACCTCGGGAGCGGCGGCCCGGTGCAGATCGTCTGCGGCGCGCCGAACGTCGCGGCAGCGCAGAAGGTCGCAGTGGCGACGGTCGGGACGACGCTGCTGCTGCCCTCGCGGAAGACGGGCGAGCTGGAGCCGGTGACGCTCGGGCAGGTGAAGCTGCGCGGCGAGGAGTCGAACGGAATGATCTGCGCCGAGGACGAGCTCGGGCTCGGCACCGACCACGCAGGGATTATGGTACTGGACGAGGATGCCCCCGTCGGACAGCCGTTCGAGCGCTACCTCCGCGAGCGCGGCGTGCCGGTGCGCGACGTGACGATCGACGTCGCGATCACGCCGAACCGGCCGGACGCGACGAGCCACCTCGGCGTGGCGCGCGACGTGGCGGCCGTGACGGAGAAGCCGCTGATGAAGCCCGAGGTCGACGTGCCGGAGGGCGGCGGGAAAGCGGCGAAGGCGTTCGAGGTCGAGATCGAGGCCCCGGCCGTGTGCGGGCGCTACGTCGGGATGCTCGTGCGCGGCGTCACCGTCGGCGAGTCGCCGGCGTGGCTCAAGGCGCGGCTCGAAGCGGTGGGCCTCCGCCCGCGCAACAACGTCGTCGACGTCACGAACTACGTGATGCACGAGGTCGGGCAGCCGCTCCACGCCTTCGACTTCCAGACCCTCGCCGGGGCGAAGATCGTCGTCCGGCAGACGGAGGGCGAGACAACGTTCACCACGCTCGACAGCGTGGAGCGCACGCTCCCGGCCGGAACCCTGATGATCTGCGACGCCGAGACGCCGGTGGCGATCGGCGGCGTGATGGGCGGCGAGAACTCCGAGGTCACCGACACGACGACCGACGTGCTCATCGAGAGCGCATACTTCGACCCGACCTCGATCCGCAAGACGGCGAAGGCGCTCAACATCCAGACCGACGCCTCGTACCGCTTCGAGCGCGGCGTGGACCCGGCCGGGCAGGCGTGGGCGGCGGCGCGCGCGGCCCACCTCATCGTGCAGCTCGGCGGCGGCGAGATCGTGCCCGGGATTGTGGACGAGCGGCCCGTCACGCCGGAGACGCGCGAGATCACGCTCCGCCCGAAGCGGCTCGCTCACGTCCTCGGCGCCGAGATCCCGCTCGACGAGATCAAGCGGCTGCTCACCGCCATCGGCTTCGAAGTCGGCGACCCCGGCGTCGCCGGGTCGATGTTGGGCCGCGCCCTCCGCTCGGGCGTTGTCGAAGGCGAGGAGGCGAAGATCGGGATGACGTGCGTCGTCCCGACGTTCCGGCCGGACGTGGAACGCGAGATCGACGTGATCGAGGAGGTCGCCCGACTGTGGGGCTTCGACCGGATCCCGACACCGCCGCGCACGGCGATCCCGTTCACCCCGCCCCGGCCCGACCGCGAGGCGCAGCTCCGACAGCGGGCCGAGGGGCAGCTCGTCGGGCTCGGCTTCCGCGAGCTGTACACGAACAGCCTCCTCCCCGTCCGCGTCGCCGAAGCGTTCGACGCGGCGGAGCTCGTCGGCGTCGAGATGGCGCCGGCCGTCACCGTCAACGCGATCAGTCGGGAGATGGCGGCGCTCCGGCCGAGCCTGCTGCCGGGCTTGCTCGGCGCCCTCGCCTACAACCAGAACCGCGACGGCGGGCCGCTCCGCTTCTTCGAGTTCGGCCACGTCTACGGCCGCGCCGACGACCCGACGAACCCGGTCGAGGGCTACCACGAGCACCCGTCGATGATCCTCGGGATGAGCGGCCCGGCCCAACTCGCCGGACCGGACCGGGACGAGCGGGCGGTGGATTTCTACGACTTGAAAGGCGTCGTCGAACTCTTGCTCCGCGCGCTCGGGATCGACGGCGTCGAAGAAGTCGCTGCGCCGGAGGCGAACGAGCGGACGGCGTACCGCCTCTTCCTCGAACACGACGGGCAGCGGCTCGGCGTGCTCGCGCGCACGTCGGACGCGCTCGCCGAGCGGTCCGATCTCCAGGAGCCGGTCTACTTCGCCGAGTTGAACTGGGAGACGATCGCCGCCGCGGCCACGGCCCGGCCGCCGACGCGCTACGTGCCGATCTCGCGGGCGCCCGCCGTGGACCGCGACCTCGCCGTGACGGTGGACGCCGATACTCCCGTCGGCCCGCTCCTCGCGACGATCCGCGCGGCCGGCGGCGGCCTCCTCCGCGACGTCCGCGTGTTCGACCTCTACGCCGGCGACCGCATCGAGGCCGGGAAGAAGAGCGTGGCGTTCGCGCTCCGCTTCGGCGCCGAGCAGACGCTGACGGACAAGGTCGTGGACAAACGCGTGCGCGCGATCGTGGACCGGCTCGGCCGCGAGCACCGCGCCGAACTTCGGCAGTAATCGCCCCCGCTGCGCCGCCGCCGTGTCGGCGTCACCTGTATATTTCGGCTCGCCCACTCCCTCTCGCCATGAGCACTCCTCCCTCCTCCGACCCGGCTGCCACCGCCTCGTCCGACGCCGGGCTTCCCGCGTTGGAGCGGCTGCGCGGGCGGATCGAAGCGGCGGCGGCGGAGATCGAGCGACTGCGCTCGGCGAATGCTGCGCTCTCCGATCGCGTGCAGGAGCTCGCCGCGGCCGACGTCGCGCGCACGGACGGCGACGCCCTCCCCACGCTCACGCTCGAAGGCGACCCGGCCGAGCTCCGCAAGAAGGTCGAGAGCTTCATCGAAGCCATTGACCGGATGCTGGCCGAGCCCGCCACCCGCGACACGCCCGCCGAGACCGAGGCCGCCGAAGCCAACGGCGAGCCGTCGCCGGAATCCGCCGGCTGATCTTTCCCCACCTTTCGATCCCTTTATGTCTTTGAAGTCGCTTCGCGTCGAGATCCTCGACCACGAGTACCCGCTGCGCGTAACGGAGCAGGACGAGGCGTTCACGAAGCGGCTCGCCGCGTACGTCGACGGACGGATGCGCCAGGTTCAGGGCGAGATCAGCGGCGTATCGGACCTGACGTACGCCGTGCTCGGGGCACTCGCGATCGCCGAAGAGCTGCACCTCGTCCGCGACGAGCTGCAGCAGCTCCGCGCCTCCATCGGCACCGATGCCGACGCCCTCGCCGACCGGCTCGACGCTGTGCTCGACGCCGACGTGTGACGAGCGCCGGTCCTCACCCTCCTTCAACGAATCCCAAAGGAGTCGCCGGAACTCCCGGCCGTCTCTTCTCTATATAAGGCCGTGCTCGCCGATGGCCGCTGACGGGGCTCCTTGATCCCGGCTCCGGCGAGCCCCCATCACCGGTCTGCAGCCCTGTTATAAGAGCCTGACACCTAGAAAAATGGGAGCCACCCTTCGGGTCTGACCTCCAGGCCACCCCCCGATTCGTCGGGGCGCCCGCGTTCGCGCGAGCACCGTGGAAGGAAAGAGGGCCCGAGCGGCACCCACTGTGTACTGAAGAGGCTTCTTCATACACCGCGCTGTAGGCTGGTGTCCTTTTCGCCGCGCCGTCCCGATTCGGGGCCTGCCGGCACTGCACCACGCGCCCCGGAAGCGAGACCGCTCGTCCGGGGCGTTTTTATAAGGCCTCCTCACGCTATGGACTCTGCCGTCCTCCTCTCCCTCGCTGCGGCCCTCGTCGCGCTCGGCCTCGGCTTCGTGCTCGGCCGGCTGACGTGGGTCGGGCGCGCCGGGCGACGGCTCGATGAGGCGGCGCGTGAGGCCGAGGCCCTCATCGAGCAGGCGCAGCAAGAGGCCGAGACGTTCCGCCAGCAGCACGTCGTCACGGCGCGGGATGCGCTCGAAGCCGAGCGGCACCGGCTGGCGACCGAGGCGCAGGAGCAGAAGTCCAAGTTCCGCCGTATCCGCCACAAGCTCGACGCCCGGCAGGAGAAGCTCGCCCGCCGCCTCAAACGGATCGGCCAGCGCGAGGACGCCGTCCAGAAGGCGCTCGACGCCGTGGACGCGCTCCGCGCCGAGGCCGACCACCGCAACACCGAGGCCGAAGAGCTGCGGGCGAGCGTGCAGAAGCTCGCCAAAGCCGTCGGCAGCCGGCAGCAGGAAGTCGCCGCCCGCGAGCGCGACGCCGAGGCGCTGCGCGAGTCGCTCGCCGCCAAGCACGTCCGCCTCGACCGCCTCGTCGGCGAGCACATCCGCAAGCTCGAAGCCGTGACGGGCATCTCGAAGCAGGAAGCGCTCGAGCGGCTCATCGAGGAGCTGGAAAACGAGGCCAAGCTCGAAGCCGCCGCCGCCATCAAAGAGATCCGCGACGAGGCGAAGATGACGGCCAACCGCGAGGCGCGGAAGGTCGTCCTCACGGCGATCCAGCGCACGGCCTCCACCCACACCATCGAGCACACCGTCTCCGTCGTCCAGCTCACGAGCGACGACATGAAGGGGCGGATCATCGGGCGCGAGGGCCGCAACATCCGCGCGTTCGAGGCCGCCACTGGCATTGAAGTCGTCGTGGACGACACGCCCGAGGCCGTGCTCCTCTCCGGGTTCGACCCCGTGCGCCGCGAGATCGCGAAGGTGGCGATGGAGCGGCTCGTGCAGGACGGCCGCATCCACCCCGCCCGCATCGAGGAGATCGTCGAGAAGACGCGGGCGGAAATCGAGGAGGACGTGATCGAGGCGGGCGAGCAGGCCGTGATCGAGCTCGGCCTCCACGGACTGCACCCCGAGCTGGTTCGGCTCGTCGGCCGGATGAAGTTCCGCTTCTCCTACGGGCAGAACCTCCTCGCGCACTCGATGGAGGTCGCCCAGCTCGCCTCGCTGATGGCGGCCGAACTCGACCTCGACCCGCGCAAAGCCCGCCGCGCCGGGCTGCTACACGACATCGGGAAGGTCGTGGAGGGCGAGTTGGAGAGCCCGCATGCGATCGTCGGGATGGAGTGGGCGCAGCGTTACAAAGAGCACCCCGAGGTCTGCAACGCCGTCGGCGCGCACCACGACGAGATCGAGATGACGTCGGCGCTCTCCCCCATCGTGCAGGCCGCCGACTCGATCAGCGGCGCGCGGCCCGGCGCGCGGCGCGAGGGGCTGGAGAACTACGTCCAGCGGCTGAAGGCGCTCGAAGAGGTCGCCCGCGGGTTCGACGGCGTGCAGCGGGTCTACGCGATCCAGGCCGGCCGCGAAGTCCGCGTGATCGTCAACCACGACCTCGTCTCCGACGCCCGCGCCGACCAGATGGCGCGGGAGATCTCGAAGAAGATCGAGCACGACCTCCAGTACCCCGGCCAGGTCAAGATCACCGTGATCCGCGAAGTCCGCGCCGTCGCTTACGCGAAGTAGGCAGGGACGGCGGGGCAGACAGAGGGCATGGCGCGCCGCGTTATTTTCCCCGGCGTCTCCGCTATCTTGCGACGGACCCGAGCCGCCCCGGCGTCGCGGTCGCCCGTCTCGTCCCCGTCCGAACGTCGCCATGCCCCACGCCGACCCTGCCGGCGCTCCCGAGCAGGCCGCCTCCGAGGCGGCCGGACTGTACTTCGGCACCCCGCGCGCGCTCGGGGCTCAGGGGCAGCGCATCCTCTGCAACACGGCCGCGCGGTTCTTCAACGCCGAGGCGGACCTGCTCCGGGCCGACGCCCTCGGCGACGCCCTCGCCTCGCTCCCGTCGGACATCGCGGATGACTTCCGGGACGGCCATCTCTCCAGTCTCCTCCTCAGCGACGACACCGCCCTCCTCGCCGGCCCCGCCAGCGATTCGCCGTTCGCGCTCCGCCTCCGCAAGCCCCGCATCGCCGACACCGCCCGCGTGTTCGATGCCTTCGCCGAGGCCATGCGCGTCGGCGTCGCCGAGAGCCGGCGGCGCGGGTTCACCGACGCCACGCGGACGCTCGGCGACGGGCTCATCGGGCTCGCCGTCGCGGGCTACCTCGCCGAAGACGCCTACGCCGAGGCCGCTGTGCTCTACCTCCTCGACCTCTTCGGCAAGCTCCGCTCGGCCACGTTCGAGGGCGAGCCGTTCACGACGGGCCTCCTCTTCGTCGGCTCCTCCGGCGCCCACGCCGAGCGGGAGCCGACGGCGACGCCACTCACGCGGCCCCTCGCGCTCTACGACGCCCAAGGCATCGACAAGCGGTTCTGGTTCATGGTCGACGGGCGGGGGACGTACTACGTCTGCGACCGCAGCCTCCGCGTCAGCCACGCCTTCGCTGTGCCGCCCGGCTCGGGCGCGGCGCGGCAGTGGCTGGAGCACCGGCTCAGCGCGGGCGAGGCCCTCTTCCGCGTCACGAGCCGCAGCGAGTTCTGCGTCAGCACCCCCGACGGGCTCGACTTCTCGTACCACAACGACACGTGGCGCCTCCGCGACTACCGCGCGATCTACGGCGCCGTCATCGGCCGGCTCGGCTGCTCGCGCACCTTCCTCGACGCCCTCCTCCCCTTCGTCCTCAAGCTCTCGAACCGCCACCTCAGCGCCCTCGTGTGGATCCCGGCGGAGGGCGGGCTGGAGCGCGTCCACCTCAAAACGCGCAACCGGCTGCTCACCGAGCCGGTCTCCCTCTTCGACGCCGCGCGGCGGTCGTTCCTCACGCGGCAGCTCACGAGCGATGGGGCTACGATCATCGCGACGACGGGCGACGTGCTGGGCTACGGCTGTATCGTCGACACGGGGCGGGAAGCGATCCAGGGCGTCTACGGGACGGGCGAGTTGACGGCCCGCCACCTCAGCCGGTTCGGCGTCGCCATAAAAGTCTCGCGCGACGGGCAGGTGCAGATCTACACGCAGCCCGACGCCCCGGCGGTGCAGCTATGACGCTACTCGCCTCCGTCCTCGTCGGCTGGCTGATCGGCTCGATCCCGACGGCCTACCTCGTCGTCAAGCGCCGCCACGGGCTCGACGTCCACCTCGAGGGCTCGGCGAACGTCGGGGCGAACAACGCCTACCGGACGACGGGGTCGAAGCGTATCGGAGCGCTCGTGCTCGCGCTCGACGCGCTGAAAGGGATCGCCGCCGCCGCCGCAGGTTGGGCCGTGGCGACCGCGCTCGGGGCATCGGATCCGTACTGGTCGAAGAGCGTGGCCCTCCTAGGCGCGATTGCTGGGCACAACTACAACCTGTGGCTCTCGCTCTCGTCGGGCCGGCTCGCGGGCGGCAAAGGGCTGGCGACAGCGGCGGGCGGCTTCCTCCTCGTGACGCCGCTCCTCGTGCCGGCGTGGGGCCTGCTGTTCCTCGTCGGCCGGTGGGCGTTCGCGACGTGGCGCGGTGTGCGGGACACGATCTTCGGCAACGTCGTCGCCACCGTGCTCGTGCCGTTCGCGGCCTGGGGCCTCTACGGCGCGGCGGGCTTCGTCGTCGTGCTCGCTTTCGCCGCGCTCGTCCTGCCGAAGCACGTCGGGCAAGTGCGCGCGTTGTGGTATTCGGGAGCCGAGACCTGACGGGCACGACCTCCCCCGCTTCACCCGTTTACCTCGCGCCCCCCCTCGGATCCCCGGCCCGCTAACCCCCCGCTCCACCAGGAGCGCGCAAAAAACGATGAATCCGGCAGATATACCCAGATTTTTTCGTATGCTAGCGGTCCCCCGGCGCGGGGATAGGAACGGCTCGATTCCCGTGAGGTATCCGCTGCCGGACGGACGCTGGCCCCCGGGCCGTCCGCCCCGTCGCTCGCTCAACGTCATCGCCTAGAGTCATGATTGGAACGGTTGGAAGCCTCTTCATCCTCGTCGCTCTCGTGGCGACCGTCCTCGCCGGCGTCGCCTACTTCAAAGTCGCCCAGGGAACGGCCGACGAGGCGTGGTGGAAACGCATCGGGCGGCAGGCATGGTTCGTCTCGCTCGGCACGAGCGTCGTCGCGTTCGGGCTGTTGGTGTACCTCTTCGGGACGCACCAGTACCAGTACGCCTACGTCTACGCGAACTCGTCGAACGACCTCCCGACGTACTTCACGCTCTCGGCGACGTGGGCCGGGCAGGAGGGCTCGTTCCTGCTGTGGATCGTCTACACCGCCGTCCTCGGCGCGCTCCTCATCCGTTGGGGCTCGCGCCCGGCCGAGGGCCGCGACCTCGAACTCCGTCGGACGTTCGAAGCGCCCGTCCTCGCCGTCTTCGCGCTCTGCCAGGGCTTCCTCCTCTCGATGGTCGCCGGCGTCGACTTCGGCGCGTTCGCGATCGGCGTTTCCCCGTTCCAGACCCTCGCCGCGAAATTCCCCGAGGCGCCCGTGCTCCAGCAGGCTGGCTACGTCCCGCCCGACGGCAACGGCCTCAACGACCTCCTCCAGAACTACTGGATGACGATCCACCCGCCGACGCTCTTCACGGGCTTCGCGGCGATGACCGTGCCGTTCGCCTTCGCCGTTGCCGCGCTGTGGAAGAAGCAGTACACGCAGTGGGTCCGGCCCGCGCTGCCGTGGACGCTCTACGCCGTGCTCGTGCTCGGCGTCGGGATCGTGATGGGCGGGTACTGGGCGTACGAGACGCTCTCGTTCGGCGGCTACTGGGCGTGGGACCCCGTCGAGAACTCCAGCCTCGTGCCGTGGCTCTTCGGGATCGCAGCGATCCACTCGATGATCGTGCAGAAGAAGAGTTCGGCTGGGCACAAGAGCGCGCTCATCCTCTGCATCGCCTCGTTCATGTTCGTCGTCTACTCGACGTTCCTCACGCGCAGCGGCATCCTCGGCGACGTGTCAGTCCACTCCTTCGTCGACCTCGGG
Organism: Rhodothermales bacterium; assembly: GCA_039944855.1. Taxonomy (NCBI): domain Bacteria; kingdom Pseudomonadati; phylum Rhodothermota; class Rhodothermia; order Rhodothermales; species Rhodothermales bacterium. Next base: position 161,843 of record JBDUXZ010000002.1, read on the forward strand.
CTCTACAACCAGCTCCTCCTCTGGATCCTCTCGATGGGCGTCGTCGGCTTCGGGCTCTTCGCGTACCGCTACCGGGAGCTGCCGGTGCCGCGCACGCCGCCCGCTACGCTCAGCCGCGAGTCGATGATCTTCACGGGCGCGCTCACGCTCTGCCTGATGGGCCTCGTCATCATCGTCGGCACGAGCGCGCCGATCCTCGGGCGCATCTTCCGCGACAACCCGGCGGGCGTGGCGATCTCGTTCTACAACACGTGGACGCTCCCGCTCGCCGTCATCGTCGCCTCGCTCGCGGGCCTCGGGCAGCTTTTCTGGTGGAAGAAGATGACGGTCGAGAACGTGAACCGCGCGCTCCTCAAGCCGCTCGCGCTGACGGTCGTCTCCGTCGCCGCCGTGCTCGTGCTGACGCCGTTCGTGCCGATTACAACGCCCGCGCCCACCGCCGTCGCGGCGGCCCCGGCGGCGGCCATCGAGGCCGGGATCGGCGGCGGCGTCGAGGGATTCTGGGCCGGCTACGGGCAGAGCTTGCTGCTCCTGCTTCTCATCTTCGCCGCGTTCTTCGCCTTCTACGGCAACGCCGCCGTGCTCTGGCGCATCGCGCGAGGCAACCTCAAGCTCGCCGGCGGCTCTATCACCCACGTAGGCTTCGCGCTGATGCTCCTCGGCATCGTCGCCTCGACCGTCTTCAACGACCCGATCTCGGACGGGCAGGGCGCCGACATCCGCGGCGACCGCGACAACTTCATCCTCCAGCAGGGTGAGGCGCGCAACATCGAAGGCTACACCGTCCGCTACGACGGCAAGCACTTCAACGACCGCGGCCGGACCGTCTACACGCTCGACTTCACGACGCCCAACGGCCGGCAGTTTCAAGCAGAGAACGTGGTCTACCACAGCACGAGCGAGCAGTGGATTCAGCACCCCCACGTCGAGAACTTCGCGGAGCAGGACATCTACGTCGCCCTCTTCCCGAGCGCGATGATGGACAGCGGCGGGAGCGAGAACGCCACACCCGGCCAGCTCCTCCTCCGCCGCGGCGACACCGCCCCGCTCAGCGACGGCGCCTACACCGTCGAGTTCGTCCGCTACGATCTCGAGCCGACCGTTGAAGGCATCCCGACCGACTCGCTGGACCTCGCCGTCGGCGCGGAGCTGAAGGTGACGAACACGGCGACAGGCGAGGCGCGCACGATCTCCCCGGTCTACCTCATCCTCGCCGACCGCAGCCAGCAGTACGTCCAGAACTCGATCCCTGACTGGGGCTTGGGCTTCTCGTTCACCGGGATGCGCGTGGAAGACGACGCCGTCCAGCTCACGATCGAGGGGGCCGACACGGCGCCGACCGACTGGGTGGTGGTGCAGGCGTACCGTAAGCCGTTCATCAGCCTGCTCTGGCTCGGGACGATCGTCCTCGCCATCGGCTTCACGCTCTCGATTGTCCGCCGCGCACAGGAAGGACGAGGCCGCTAGCGAACAGGCAGGGCTGCGTTAGCCCACGGACGCGTTAGCTCAGAGGTAGCGGTTCAGGCGGTAGCCTGGAACGTCCCGGACGGAGCGTTGTCGTCGGTCAACAGGCCGACGGTGCGTTGCAGCACGTCGCGGAGCGACACGATCTCACTCTTGAGCCGGTCGAGGCGGCGGCTCATTTCCTCGGCTCCGCAGAACTTCCACATCGCCCGTCCTTTCCCGGTCAGCCACACGCTGCGGCCCTCTTTCGAGGCGATGCGCGTGACCAGTTCCTTCTGCTCCAGGGCGTCGAGCGCATCCTCGATGTGATCCGCGTGGAGCCGCTCGGCGATGCCGGGCTCCGATACGCCGTCGGAAGTCCAGAGCATCAGGAGCACACGGCGCTCGTCCGCGCTCAAGCTGACGTCGTCCATCTGCGGGCACAGCGTAGCGACGAGGTCGTTCGAGGCCGAGAGGGCTGTTCCGAGGTATTCGTCTAGTAGGGCGACCTGGGCGGGATCACTCATGGCGGCGGGATCAATTACAGGAATCGTTCGGGGAAAGCATAGCGTGTATAGGGACTAAATCTAAAAAAGTGACAAGCCCTCTACTATCAGGGATTTCCCCAGACCCCACTACCGTCAATCCACCATGGATTCCCGTGCGTACGCGCGCCCTTCCGCAGTGAGGGCAAGGCGATCTACCCTGCGAACGACGTAGCCATCGCGCACGGCGGCCTCAACGGCGAGCTTCGCGAGGTCGGGCGTCCAGCGGAGGTGTTCTTGCAAATGCGGCACCCGGCACTCGCGATCCTCCTGCGGCGTGCCCTCGTGGTGGAGCAGGTGGACGGCTAGCATTTTCTCGGCGAAGGCCCGCCGCCGCGTCCGCCGCCGCCGCGCGAGGGCCACGAGCCCGCGCTCGGGCGCAAACGCGAACGTGAGCGCGAACGCGAGCCCCGCAGCGGTCGCCATCGAGCCGGCTATTGACGAATCCAGCCCACGGGCCATCCAGTAGCCCGCGACGGCGCAGAGCACGCCGAGGCCCGCGCTGAGGCCGAGCATCACCGTCAGCCGGTCCGTCAGCAGGTACGCCGTCGCCGGCGGCGCAATCATGAGCGCGACGACGAGGATCGACCCGACGGCGTCGAACGCACCGACGGCGGTGACGGAGACGAGCGTCATCAGGCCGTAATGGAGCGCGACCGGGGCGAAGCCGAGCGCGGCGGCTAGCCCGGCATCGAACGTGGAGAGCTTGAGCTCTTTGAAGAAGGCCACGATGAACCCCAAGTTGAGCAGGAGGACCGGCCCCATCACCCACAGCGCTTGTGGGCCGAGATCGGTCCCACCGACGACGAAGCGGTTGAAGGGCGCGAACGCGAGTTCGCCGAGGAGCACGGCGTCGACGTCGAGGTGGACATCGGAAGCGAAGCGGGCGATGAGGACGACGCCAAGGGAGAAGAGCACGGGGAAGACGAGCCCGATCGCGGCGTCCTCCTTCACGCGCCCCGTCCGGCTCAGCGCCTCGATCAGCACGACGGTCAGCACGCCCGTCGCGGCGGCGGCGACGATGAGGAGCGGGCTCGCGAGGTCTTCCGTGACGAAGAAGGCGAGGACGAGACCCGGCAGGATCGCGTGGCTGATGGCATCGCTCATGAGCGACACGCGGCGGAGCACGAGGAAGACGCCCGGTAGAGCGCAGGCCGCAGCCGTAACGGCGGCGATCAATTGGATTTCGAGTTGACCCTGTGTCATGGGGGTAGTCCGTGGTCCGTGGTCCGTGGTCCGTGGCCCGTGGTTCTCCGCCCGCTGCCCTCTGCTTTCTGCCCGCTGCCCTCTGGAATCCGGGCGAAGGCGCGGGCCGCGCTCAATCCCTGCTCGGTGAGCGTCCAGCCCCGGTCATCGTGGGAGGCGACGAGGCCGCGCGCAGCGAGCGCTTCGAGCCCCGGCACGACGCTCTCCGGCCGCGCCGTCATCGTTTGCAACGTGGCGACGGGGTGCGGGTGGTGCGGGTTCTCGGCGTGCTGGAGCGCGAGGGTGTACAAATCTTCGAGCACGCCGATCTCGCGGAGGTTCGTCCGGTTGCGCCGGGCGCGCAGCCACGCGGCGATCAGCCCCCGGCGCGGCGCGAACGCGAGGGAGACGACGACGAGCACGCTCGCGCAGAGCACGATCGTCGGGCCCGTCGGGAGCTGTGTCGTCGTGGCGCTGATCACGGCCCCGCTCGCCCCGGCGAGCGCGCCGAAGAACGCCGCGAGCCCCATCATCACCCCGAGCCGGTCCGTCCACTGCCGCGCCGCCGCCGCCGGCGCGATCAGCATCGCGCTCATCAGCACGACGCCGACCGTCTGCAATCCGATTACAATCGCGATGACGATGAGCGTTGTGAGGGCCACGTCGAGCCGCCGCATCGGGAGGCCGAGCGTGGAGCCGAACGCCGTGTCGAAGGCGAGCAGCTTGAACTCCTTCCAGAACGCCAGCGTGACGACGAGTGCCGCTGCCCCGAGCGCCGCCATTACGACGACGTCGCGCGTGACGAGCGCCGCCGCCTGCCCGAACAGGAACGAGTCGAGCCCGGCCTGATTCCCCGCCGGCTGCCGCTGAATCACGACGAGGAGCACGAGCCCGAAGCCGAAGAACACGGAGAGCACGATTCCGAGCGCCGCGTCGAACGGAATCCGCGAGCGCCGCACGACGCCCATCACCGCGAGCGTCCCGACCCACCCCGCGAGCGCCGCGCCGATGACGAGCACGAGCGGGGCCTTGCTGCCGGTGAGCAGGAACGCGAGCGCGATGCCGGGCAGCGCCGCGTGGCTGACGGCGTCGCCGAGGAGCGACTGCCCGCGCAGCACGGCGTACGTCCCGAGGGACCCGCTCACGATCCCGAGCGTCGCCGCGCCGAGCGCGACGGTGCGGAGCGTGTAGTCGAAGAGGAGGTCGTGGAGGAGGTCCATCGGTTCACGGTAGGGGCACGGCGTGCTGTGCCTCTACGGTTCGGCCACCGCCGCGGCTTTGATGAACGGGACGCGCCCGCCGTAGGTCAGCCGGAGGTTCGCCTCGGTGAACACCTCGTCGACGGGCCCGGCGGCGATGCGGCGGACGTTGAGCAACAGCGCCCAATCGAAATATTCCGGCACGGTCTGCAGGTCGTGGTGGACGACGACGAGGGTCTTGCCCGCCTGCCGCAACTCTTGCAAGAGCGTCACGATCGCCCGCTCCGTCGTCGCGTCGACGCCCTGGAACGGCTCGTCCATGAAGTAGACCTGCGCGTCCTGCACGAGCGCGCGGGCGAGGAAGACACGCTGCTGCTGCCCGCCGGAGAGCTGCGAGATCTGCCGATCCGCGAAGTCCTGCATTCCAACTTTTTCGAGTGCCGCGAGCGCCTGCCCACGCTCCCGTTTTCCTGGGCGGCGGAGCCAGCCGAGCCGGCCGTAGAGCCCCATCATCACCACGTCGAGCACACTCGTCGGGAAGTCCCAGTCGACGGAGCCGCGCTGCGGGACGTACGCGACGAGCTGCCGCTGCCGGGCGTAGGACTCGCCGTAGATCAGCGTCTGCCCCGCCGCCACGTCCGTCAGCCCGAGCATCGCTTTGATGAGCGTCGTCTTCCCCGCCCCGTTCGGCCCGACAATCGCGAGCAGCACGCCTTCGGGCACGGTGAGATCCACGTCCCACAGCACGGGCGCATCGCGGTAGGCGACGGTGAGGTCGGTGACTTCGATCGCGGGCGTCGTCGTCATCGCTGCGCCACGGGCTCACCGACGAGCGCGTCGACGATCGTGCTCACGTTGTGGCGGATCATCCCGACGTAGTCCTCGGCCCCGGAGCCTGTGCCGCCGAGCGCATCCGAGTACAGGTTGCCGCCGATCTCGACGTCGTGCCCGCGCGCGCGGACCGCCTCGCGGACCGCCTCAATCGAGCGCGCCGGGACCGACGACTCGACGAAGAGCGCCGGGACTTCCCGCTCGGCGACGAACGCGGCGAGGTTTTGCACATCCGCCGTGCCCGCCTCCGTCGCCGTCGAGATACCCTGCAAACCGTGCACGTCGAAGCCGTAGGCGCGGCCGAAGTAGCCGAACGCATCATGCGCGGTGACGAGGATGCGCTGCTCGGCGGGCAGGCGCTCCACCTCACTGCGGACCCACGCATCGAGGCTGTCGAGCCGCTGTTCGTACGTGGCGGCGCGAGCGCGATAGCTGTCCGCGTGCGCCGTATCGAGCGCGGCGAGGCGTTCGGCGACGGTCCCGACGGCGTCGCGCCACATCGACACGTCCATCCACACGTGCGGATCGTAGTTGCCGGCGAACGCGGGCGGCGACGTGAGTTGGCTCCGGTCGATGTCGTCGGTCACGGCAGCGGCGCGGTCGCCGAGCCGTTCGAGCACGTCGACCATCTTGCCTTCGAGGTGGAGGCCGTTGTAGAGGATGAGGTCGGCGGCGGCCATCCGGCCCACGTCGCCCTCGCTCGCTTTGTAGAGGTGCGGGTCGACGCCGGCCCCCATGAGCCCGACGACCTCGACGCGGTCGCCACCGACTTCCCTCGCGAGGTCGGCGACCATCGACGTGGTCGCGACGATGCGGACGGGCCGCTCGCTGAGGGAACGCGACGTGCTCGCATCGGGGCCGCACCCGGCGAACGAGGCGGCGAGCGGGGCGATGAGCGCGAGCAGGAGGAAGCGGAGCAATGTCATGCGAGTTGGAGGTCGGTAACGAGGATGAAGCGGGCGGCTTTGCGCCCCACGGTCCGCTCGGCCCCGCCGACGCGGATGGTGAGCGGGCCGTCGAACGGGGCGACGGCGAGGACTTCGAGCGGCGTCTGCGGATAGAGGCCGAGGTCGCCGACGTAGCGCAGCAAGTCAGCGTCGTGGTCGCTCACCTCGGCGACGATGCCCTGCGTTCCCGCTTCGAGTTCGGCGAGCGGGACGGTGACGATTTCGGCGATTTCGAGGTCGAGCGTCGGGATCGGCGCGCCGTGCGGGTCGACGGTCGGGTGGCCGAGGGCGGCGTCCATCCGCGCTTCGAGGTCTTCGGAGAGCACGTGCTCGATCCGCTCGGCCTCGGCGTGGACGCGGTCCCACGGGACGCCGAGCGCCTCGTGCAAATACGTCTCGATGAGGCGGTGGTGGCGGATGACTTCGAGGGCGATCCGCTCGCCGGCAGGCGTGAGCGCGACGCCGCGGTAGGGCTCGTGCGTGACGAGGTTCATCCCCGCCAACTTCTTCACCATCCCCGTCACCGACGCCGCCGTGACGTCGAGCCGCTCGGCGAGGGCCGAGGTCGTGACGGCGGCCTCAACCCGGCCGAGGTCGTAGATCGTCTTGAGGTAGTCCTCGACCGCTTGCGTGTGCATGGGAGCGCGAAAGTTGATCGGGGCCAATTTCAAGTTTAGCTTTGCCTAAATCAAGTCTTCGCCTCCCCAACACTCCGACAGCGCCAATGTTCCGCCTCCTCGTACTCGCACTCCTGTGCGGCTCGGCTGCCGCCGCCCAGCCCCTCCCTGACCTCGTCACTGACCGGCCGGACTTCACCGAGAGCGCCGTCGTCGTCCCGCTCGGCTACGTGCAAGCCGAGGCCGGCGTGAGCTTCATCGACAATGGTCCCATCGACAGCTTCAGCGGCCCGGAACTGCTCGTCCGGTGGACGCCACTCTCCCGCGTCGAACTCCGCTTCGGTGCACCGGACTACATCGCCACGGACGACGCCGACGGTTTCGGCGACCCGTCGCTCGGGACGAAGGTGCAGTTCGGCCCGTTCGCGCAGTGGGACCTCGCGGTGATTGCGACGGCCTCGCTCCCCGTCGGCGACGACGCCTTCAGCAGCGGCACGATCGATCCCGACGTGATCGTGACGACCGCGCTCGCGGCGAGCGACTACCTCGCATACGGCGGACAGGTCGGCGTGGGCCGCGACGGCGCGGCCGACCTGTGGCTCTTCGATGCCACCCTCGTGCAGAGCGCGAGCTTCCCAGAAGACGCTCCCCTTTTCTTCAACGAACGGTGGGGCGCTTTCATCGAGCTTGCCCTGACCGTGCCCGAGCGGGGCGGGGCCGCCCTCCTCCAGCATATGGGCGGCACGTACGCGCTCTCCCCCAACACCCAACTCGACTTCCACTTCGGAACGGGCCTGACGAACGCCGCGCCGACGAGCCTGTTCGGTGTGGGACTTACGGTGCGGAAGTAGCCGACGGGTCGATGGTTTGGAACGTCGAGTCGACGGCCTCGGGCGTGTCGATCCAGTCGGCGACGAAAATATTCGTGTCGCGGCTCGGCGTGCGCGTCGCGTTGCGGTTCGAGGCGAAGACGAGGCGGTCGCCGCTGAACGAGAACATCGGGAACGCATCGAACGTGCCGCTGTGCGTGACCTGCTGCAGCCCCGTCCCGTCGAGGTTGACGAGGAAGAGGTCGAAGAGCCGGCCGCTCTCGGTGTGGTGGTTCGAGGCGAAGATGATGCGCTCGCCGGAGGGGTGGAAGAACGGCGCCCAGTTCGCGCCGGGCAGGTCGGTCACGCGGACGGCGTTCTGCCCGTTGGCGTCAGCGACGTAGAGGTCGAGCTGCGACGGCTCGACGAGGTCGCGGCTGAGGAGGTCGCGGTACTTCTGCGCGGCCTCGCCCTCGGGCCGGCTCGCGCGCCAGACGATCTGCGAGCCGTCGGGCGAGAAGAACGCGCCGCCGTCGTAGCCGAGCGTGTTCGTGAGTTGGATCGTCTCCCCGGTCTCCATGTCGTAGCGCCAGAGATCGAGGTCGCCAGAGCGCGTCGAGGTGAAGATGACGTAGCGGCCGTCGGGGCTGACGGTGGCCTCGGCGTCGTAGCCCTCGCCGCCAATGAGCACCTCGCGGTTCGAGCCGTCGGGGTCGGCGACGTAGATGTCGAAGTCGGGGTAGATGGCCCACGCGTAAACGCCGGGTGCGGTCTCCGGCGGAGCGGGGCACGCGGGGTCGCCTGCGACCGTGGACGCGTAGACGATGCGGTCGTCGGGGAAGAAGTAGCCGCACGTCGTCCGGCCCTGCCCGGAGGAGACGAGGGCGTACTGCGTGCTGTCGCCGAGCGCGGTGCCGTCGGCGTTCATCACAAACTGCTGGTCGCAGCCCTGCGGGTTGATCGCGCTCCAGTCGCTCTGGAAGATGAGCTGATCGTTGTCGAAGCTCCAGTACGCCTCGGCGTTGTTGCCGCCGAAGGTGAGCTGCCGGATGTTGCGGAGGTGCACTTCGCCGGCGAAGCGGAGCGTGTCCGCCGCCGGGTCGTAGACCTCAGCGTCGGCATCGACGCGTTCGACCTCGCAACCGGTACCGAAAGCGAGCGGGAGCAGGAGTACGACGAGAGCGAGGGGAACGTGGCGAAGCAAGCCCATAGGGGTAAACTTTGGAGGGAAGGCGGGGTACAAGTCCGGGCCTCAACGCGGCCCCGGCCGCGGAAGTTGCGGCACACGCCCCCTCCCCCGCCACCTCTCATTCGCATATTCTCCGGCCCTTCTTCCGCCCATGCAGTCCTCGCACGAACAAGCCGTTATCGACTTCGACCGCGACGTCCTCCACGCCAGCCGCGAGCGCCCCGTCCTCGTCGATTTCTGGGCCGCGTGGTGCGGCCCCTGCCGCGTCCTCGGCCCGGTGCTCGAAAAGCTCGACGCCGAGGCGGGCAATGCGTGGACGCTCGTAAAAATCGACACGGAGGCGAACCCGGAGATCGCGGCGCACATGGGGATTCGCGGCATCCCGGCCGTGAAGCTGTTCGTCGATGGGGGCGTCGTCGCCGAGTTCACGGGCGCGCTCCCCGAGGCCGCCGTCCGCCGCTGGCTCGACGAGCACCTCCCGAGCCCGCAGCGCGAGCAGTTCGCCCGTGCCGAGGCGCTCCTCGCGGAGGGGGACGAGGCCGAAGCCCGCGCCCTCCTCGAATCGGTTCTCCGCGACGCACCCGACGACGAAGCGACCCGCGCCCTCCTCGCCCGGCTCCTCGTGTTCGACGAGCCGGAGCGCGCGGCCGACTTCGTTAACGGGCTGTACACCCCCGAGGCCGATGCCGTCCGCACGCTCGCCCGCTTCCTCGTCCTCCCTGACGATCCGACCGCGCTCGACGACGCGCCCGTACGCACCGACTACCTCGCCGCCGCGTCCACCCTCCGCGACGGCGACGCGGACGCGGCGCTCGACCGGCTCATCGCGATCGTTCAGCGTGACCGTAGCTTCGACGACGACGGCGCGCGGAAGGCGGCCGTCGCCCTCTTCGTCCTCCTCGGTGACGAGGACCCCGTCGTGCAGCGGCACCGGCCCGTGTTCAACCGCTCCCTCTACTAACCCCCGCCCCGTGCCCGCTCTCCTCCACACCACCCGCCTCCCCGTCCGCTGGGGCGATCAGGACGCCCTCGGCCACGTCAACAACGCGACGTACTTCACCTACTTCGAGCAGGCCCGCATCGAAGCGCTCGACCGCGTCTTTCCCGACGGCTGGGCTGACGGCGGCCCCATCCTCGCCGCCATCAGCTGCGATTTCAAGCGGCCGATCCACTACCCGGCGACCGTCGTCGTCCGCGTCTACGGCGGCGAACCCGGCAGGACCTCGTTCCCCAACTCGTACGAGTTGACCGTCGAGGGCGACGACGAGACGGTCGTCGCGACGGCCGAGGCGCGGCTCGTATGGGTCTCGCAGGAAACGGGCCGTCCCGTGCCGATTCCCGACGCCCTCCGCGACGCGCTCACCGCCGAGTCCCCCGCCTGATGACGGACTACACGCTCGCCACCCTCTCCGATTTCGTCGGCCGCGAACTCGGCGTCTCCGACTGGCTGACCGTCGATCAGGCCCGGATCGACGCCTTCGCGGAGTGCACGGGCGACCGGCAGTGGATCCACGTCGACCCGGAGCGCGCGCGCGAAGGCCCGTTCGGCACGACGATCGCGCACGGCTTCCTCACGCTCTCGCTCCTCCCCACCCTGCGCGGGCAGATCGGCGTCGCGCCCGAGGGCGTGGCGCAGGTGCTCAACTACGGCGCGGACCGCGTGCGCTTCCTGACGCCGGTGAAAGCGGGCGCCCGCATCCGCGTCCGCGTCACGCTCGTCTCCGTCGAGCCGAAGGGGCCGGGCCGCACGCTCGTCAAAACCGAAAACACCGTCGAGATCGACGGCGAGGACCGGCCGGCGCTCGTCGCCGACACCCTCGCGCTGATGATCGCGTAAACGGGCGTGTCGGGCGCGGTGCTCGTCCCAATCAGGGCAGACACAGAGGTCTGCCCCTACGGGTGCCCGGGATGTGGCGTATGCCGTAGCTTCGTCGATCTCTTCCCCCTCCACCCTCCCTCCCGCCCCCCATGCTCTTCGAGAATCAGGTCGTCGTCATCACCGGAGCGGGGCGCGGGATCGGGGCCGCGGCCGCACGCGGGTTCGCGCGCGAGGGCGCGTCCGTCGTCGTCAACGACCTCGACGCGGAGCCGGCCGAGGCCGTCGTGCGCGAGATCGAAGCGGCGGGCGGGGCGGCGCTCGCCGTGCCCGGCAGCGTCACCGACGACGGCTTCCCCGAAGCCCTCCTCGAACGCGCCGTCGAACGCTTCGGCAAGCTCAACGTGCTCGTCAACAACGCCGGATTTCTGTGGGACGGCATGCTCCACACGATGACCGACGAGCAGTGGCACGCCGTGCTCGCGGTCCACACGTTCGCGCCGTTTCGGATGATCCGCGCCGCGGCGCCGTACCTCCGCGAGCCGGGCAAACAAGCGCTGGCTGCGGGAGAGCCGATCTCCGAGAACCGCTGCATCGTCAACATCTCGTCCACGAGCGGGCTGCACGGAAATGTCGGGCAGGCCAACTACGCCACCGCGAAGATGGGCATCGTCGGGCTGACGAAGACGGTCGCGAAGGAATGGGGTCGGTTCGGCGTGCGGTGCAACGCCGTCGCCTTCGGCTTCATCGACACGCGGATGACGCGGCCGAAGGAGGACGGCGAGACCATCGAGGTCGCGGGCACCGAGATCACGCAGGGCATCCCCGAGGCGATGCGCGGTCGGGCGTTCACCGCGAACCCGCTCGGCCGCCCCGGCACCGACGACGAGGCGGCTGGCGGCATCCTGCTCATGGCCTCACCCCTCGCCGGCTACGTCACCGGCCACACCCTCGAAGTCACCGGCGGCGCCGGCATCTAATCTCCCCAACCGCATGGACGACCTCCGCTACCCCCTCGGCCGCTTCGAGCACGATGGCCCTGTCTCCGACGCCGACCTCGCCCGCTGGATCGCGGACATCGAAGCGCTGCCCGCCGCCCTCCGCGCCACCGTCGCCGGGCTCGACGACGCGCAGTTCGACACACCGTACCGGCCAGGCGGCTGGACCGTGCGGCAGGTCGTCCACCACGTCGGCGACAGCCACCTCAACGCGCTCGCGCGGTTCAAGCTCGCCCTCACCGAGGACACGCCGACGATCAAGCCCTACGCCGAAGCCCGGTGGGCCGAGTTGGTCGATCACGCGCTCCCCGTCGAGCCCGGCCTCGCGCTCGTCGATGCCGTGCACGCGCGGTGGGTCCCGATCCTGCGCTCGCTGGACCGCGACGATCTGGCGCGGACCTATATCCATCCCGAGCGCGACCGGACGCTGGCACTCGATTGGACGGTGGGGATGTACGCGTGGCACGGCCGCCATCACGTCGCCCACGTCACCGCGCTGCGCGAGCGCGAGGGCTGGAGCGCGCCGTCGTAGCTTGAGCCGTCCCCCTCCCGCCTCACCCCCACGGCCATGAATGACTACGAACGCATCGCCGAACTGATCGAGCAGGGTCAAAAGATCGAAGCGATCAAGCTGCTGCGCGAGAACACCGGCGTTAGCCTCGAAGAAGCGAAGGCGCAGATCGAGCGGCTGACGGCCGAGGCGGTCGGGCAGGTCCCGCCTGCCGAGCGGCCCGGCCTCGGCACGAAGGGCCTGCCGGAAGACGTGCTGGCGCTCGCCCGCGCCGGGCAGAAGCTCGAAGCCATCAAGGTGCTGCGCGAGCGGACCGGGCAGGGCCTCAAGGAATCGAAGGAGCAGATCGAAGCGGCCATGGGCGATACGCCGGCCTCGGCGAACTCCCGCGCAGTCGTCATCGCCGCTCTCATCGTGGCCCTTCTCGTCGCGCTGTTGGGCGCCGTGCTCCCGCTCCTCCTCTAGCGCAGCGCCGGAGCCAGCACGGTCGCGTCGCCATCGATGTCGGGGTTCGGGCGGAGGCCGAGAAGCGCCGTGAGGAACGGGTAGATGTGCACGTTGTCGAACGCGGCGATCCGCCCCGCTGCCGCGACCTGCGGCCCGGCGGCGAGGAAGATGCCGCCCATCGTCGAGTCTTCCGGGGCGTAGCCGTGCACACCGCCCCACGGCCGCTCGAAGTGGCGCGGCAGCCCAACGAGCACAGGCCGCTCGGCGACGAGGATGAGCGGCGGGGTGCGCGGGCTCGTGCCGAAGTGCCAGCCCTCCGGCAGTTCGTCGCGGGTGTAGGAGCGGACCGTCGGCGGGAGCGCGACGTCGAGGAGCACGTCGAGCGAATCGGCGGCGGCTTCGTCGAGCCAGAGCATGAGTTCGGGGCCGGCCGTGAGCGCCTGCACGTCGTCGGGCAGCGTCACGTAGTCCGTGACGACGACGGCCTGCCCCGCATCCGGCTGCGCCATCCCGTGATCGGAGACGAGCACGACGTTCACGTCGTCCCGCCCGTCGATCCGTTCGATCCCGTCGAGGAGTCGGCCGAGCGCGGAGTCCACGCGGGCGACGGCGTCGGCGACCTCGGGGCTGTCGGGGCCGTGGCGGTGCCCGGCCCCGTCGACGGCGGAGAAGTACAGCGTCAGGAGGCGGGGCCGCCGGGCGTCGGGCAGGCTGAGCCACGCGAGCGCCGAGTCCACGCGCGCCTCGTACGTCACGTCATTATCGTACGGCTTCCACGTCGTCGGCCGCACGCCCATCACCGGGGCCTCGGTCCCGACCCAGAAGTACGACGCCGTGACGAGGCCCTGCGTCTCGGCCGTCACCCAGATCGGCTCGCCGCCGTACCACCGCCCGTCGCCGACGGCATCGCGGTCGCGCATCGAGTACGTCGCGTCGAAGCCGGGGTCGTAGATCGTATTCCCGACGAGGCCGTGGCGGTCGGGATACATCCCCGTGGCGATGCTGTAGTGGTTCGGGAACGTGAGCGTGGGGAAGCTCGGGACGAGCGCATCGGCGCGGACGCCTGCTTCTGCGACGCGGTCGAAGTTCGGCGTCGGGTAGCGGTCGAGGTAGTCGTGGCGGAACCCGTCGAACGAGACGAGCACGACGGTCGGGGCGTCGCGGTGCGCGGGCGCGTTCGTGCCGCCGCTGCCTTCGGGGAACGCAAGCCGCTCGGGCGCGGTGGCCCCGCCAACCGGCGACGTGGGGACGGACGGCGCGGTGGCGGGTGACGGAGCGCACCCGGCGAAGCAGAGAGCGGCGAGAAGGGTGAGGGCAAAGCGCATAAGGCGTCGTACGAAAAAGGCCGCCCCGGCGGGTGCCGGACGGCCTCGTGAGATAGGCGGCGGAGCGGCGTCAGTAGCCGCGTCCTTTCCGTTCGGCCTCGCGGACCTTCGCGGGGTCGGGCGAGATGATCGTCTTGTGCGTGCCCTCTTCCGGCAGCGACATCGGATCGGTGCCGACGTTGGGCTGGACCTCGGGATCGCCCCCGCCGGACTTGTCTTCGACGTAGTCGGCTCGTTCTTCGTGGAGTTCCTTCGGGTCTTTCTCGGGCTGATCGGACATGAGAGCGGCGTCTGATGAGAGGGACGGCTTGTACGGCACGCCGCCCCGTTCGTTCTCCCCCCTCACGCCGACTGCGGCTCGGCGTCGGGTGACGCGAGGAGGTAGTCGGCGTCGCCTTCGCCACGGGCGATGGTGTTGAGGCGTCGTTTCAGCAGCTTCCGCCGGAGTTGGCTGATGTGGTCGATGAAGAGGACGCCGTGGAGGTGGTCGAGTTCGTGCTGGATCACGCGGGCGAGGATGCCCCCGGCCACGATGTCATGCTCTGTAAAATCCCGGTCGAGGAAGCGGACGCGAACGCGGTCGGGGCGGGCGACGAGTTCGCGGATGTCGGGAATCGAGAGGCACCCCTCCTCGTACTCGCAAACGCCCTCGTCCTCCTCCACGATCTCGGGGTTGATGAACGCCATCGGCGCGCGCGCCCACGGCGGGATCTCGCCCAACTCTTCCATCAGATCTTCCGCCATCGCGCTGAGGTCGACGACGAACAACCGCTCGCGGCGGCCGATCTGGGGCGCGGCCAGCCCGATCCCGCTCGCCGCGTGCATCGTCTCGACCATGTCGTCGATGAGTTGCTGGAGCGCCGGGCTGTCTGCTTCGATGGGAATCGTCTCCTCGCGGAGGATCGGACTGCCGTAGGGATAGATCGGGAGAATCATTCGATCAAAGGGTAAGGGATGAGGGGTAGAGGGTAAAATCGCTCGCCTCGCCGGCGAGCTTCCTGTCACCCTATGCCCTTTTCACTTCACGCTTGCTACTTCGTCGAGGTACTCTTGGAGGATGACGGCGGCGGCGGCGCGGTCGACGCGGCCTTTGTCACGGCGGGCCTTCCGCCCGGCCCCGGCGGCGCGGATCGCCTCCTTCGCCCTCGCTGACGAGAACCGCTCGTCCCACGCGACGAGGGCAACGCCCGGGAACGCATTACGGAGCCGGTTGAAATACGGACGCACGCGCTCGGTCGCCGCGCCCTCCTCCCCGTCGGCCATCAATGGCCATCCGACGACGAGGGCTTCGATCCCCTCGTCACGGTGTAACGTGCGGAGCCGCTCGACGGCCTCGTCCGGGGGGTACGTCCCGAGCGGCTGCGCGAACAGCCGAAGCGGGTCCGCCATCGCGAGCCCGACGCGCTTCGTCCCGTAGTCTACCGCGACGATTCGAGGCCGGCTGGGGAGCATGAGCGAAGGCAACAGAGGGCGGAGCGAGCCCGCGCGCCGTCAAGGGGAAAGAAAATCGGGGGCCGGCACAGCCGGCCCCCGAAGGTACAACGAGTGCCGGAGAGGACGCTAGACGTTGCTGGTCTGCTTCGCCTTGGCGGTGCCGTTGACGGCCTTCGCTCCGTTGGTGGCCTTCGCGCCATTCGTGGCTTTCCCGTTCGCGGCCTTCGTTCCATTTGTGGCTTTCCCGTTCGTCGGCGCGTCGGCGCTGCCTTCGGGGATTGAGTAGCCAAGTTCCTTGAGCGGCTGCTGGAGCTCGAGCTTCACGCGCTTGCTCGGCTTGAAGTGAGTCTTGCGCCGGCTCGGGATGAACACGGTCTCGTTCGTCTTCGGATTCCGCGCTTTCGGCTTGGCTTTGGTCTTCTTCACCTCGAAGACGCCGAAGTCCCGGAGTTCGATGCGGACCTCGGGATCCGCGTCGAGCATCAGCTCGCGCAGCGCCGTGATCACGTCGGTGACCCAGGGCTCAGACTTGTAGATCGGTTCGTTTCGCAGTTCTGCGACGCGACGAGCTACGTCTTTTTTCGTCAGCGTGGGGACGCGCTTTTGAGCCATGATATTCTCTCTGGTGGTGGTTTGAAATGTAGCGGTACACATACGAAGGGATGATGAACGAAAGGATCGACGCCTCGGTCCGAAGGCGCGCCCCGTGCTCCCACAGCTTCACGCTGATCGCGATACAACTGTAGATAAAACAGGGCCCTTCCGTCCAACATGGTGTGCGCAGCGGGTGCCGAGTGGCACAGACTAGGACGCACGACGCGCCTCAACCTGCCGGCCTTGCACATGTTCCAAGAACGGCAATTACAACGCCGTGATTGCCCTTCCCCCTCGCTTCATGCACAACTTTCACACGGGAGGGTTAGCAAATATAAACCTATTCCTCAAACCGATAGACCCCGTACATCCCGTCGAGCCGTCCGAGCCGCTGCATCAGCCGCCGGAGGTGCTTGAGGTCCGAGACGAAGAGGACGACGGTCCCCTCGAACACCCCGTCCTCGCTCTCGACGGTGATGCTGCGGATGTTCGTTTTGAGGTTCTTCGAGATCACCGTGGTGATGTCGGACACGATCCCGACGCGGTCCTCGCCGACGAGCCGGAGCGCGGCGATGAACTGCACGTCCTTCTGCCGGCTCCACTCGACGGGGATGATCCGGTCGGTGTGATCCATGAGGAGGTGCGGCGCGTTGCGGCAGCTCGTGCGGTGGATATTGATCGTCCCCGTTTTCGAAACGAACCCGAACACGTCATCGCCGGGGATGGGGTTGCAGCACGTGGCGTACTGCGTGGCGAGGTCGGCGTGGTGCTCGCCGTCGATGACGAGGGCGGCGCGGCCCTCCTCGCGGGCGGTCTCGGTGAACTCCGAGACCTGGAGCCGGAGCGGGGCGTCGTCTTTCTCCGGCTCAGACAGGCCCGACTCGCGGCGCCCTGCCCGCACGGAGCGGACGAACTCGCTGGGGTCGTAGAGGCCGACGCCGATCTCGTAGAAGAGCTGCTGCGAGGTGGGAAACTTGAGCCGCGACGAGAGCCGGTTCAGCTCGTCCTCGTCGAGTTCGAGCTTCGCCCGCTTCAGCTTCTTCTCGAGCAGCTCGCGCCCGTGGTCGACGGCCTTCCGCCGCTTCTCGTTGATCCAGTGGCGGATGCGGCTCCGCGCCTTATGCGTGACGACGAACTGCATCCAGTCCGGGTTCGGCGTCTGCTTCTTCGAGGTGAGGATCTCGACCTGGTCGCCGGAGGAGAGGTGGTACGAGAGTGGGACCATCCGCCCGTTCGCCTTCGCGCCGATGCAGTGGAAGCCGACCTCGGTGTGGACCTGGAAGGCGAAGTCCACGGGCGTCGCGCCGCGCGGGAGCGTGAGGAGGTCGCCGTTCGGGGTGAAGACGTAGATCTCCTCGTCGTAGAGGTTGAGTTGGAACTCCTTGACGAAATCGCTCGCGCGGTCCGGCGTCGGGTTCTCCATGAGGTCGCGGACCCATGCGTAGATCTGCTCCATCGCCTCGTCGGAGCGCATCTTCGCCGCGACGCCGTCGCCGCCGGCCGGCCCGGCGCCCTCTTTGTACTTCCAGTGCGCCGCCACGCCGCGCTCGGCAATCGCGTGCATCTCCTCGGTCCGGATCTGGATCTCGACGGGCCGCCCGTCAGGACCGAGGACCGTCGTGTGGAGGCTCTGGTAGCCGTTCGACTTCGGGACGGAGATGAAGTCGCGGAAGCGCTCGGGGATCGGCTTGTAGAGGTCGGTCAGGATCGAGTAGACGCGCCAGCAGTCCTCGCGGCCTTTCTTCCCCTCGCCCTTGAGCACGACGCGGATGGCGAAGAGGTCGTAGATCTCGTCGAGCCCCTTCTGCTGCCGCTGCATCTTGCGGTAGATCGACGAGATGCTCTTGGGGCGGCCATAGATGTGGAACTCGAACCCGGCCTCTTTCAGCTCCCGCTCGACCGGCTCGATGAAGCGCTCGACGAAGTGCTCGCGCTGCTTCCGGGTCTTGTTGAGCCCGCGCGCGATCTCCTGGTAGGCGTCGGACTGGAGGTACTTCAAGCACAGCTCTTCGAGCTCGGTCTTGACCTCGTTGAGCCCGAACCGATGGGCGAGCGGGACGAAGAGGTCCTGCGTCTCCGACGCGATCTTGAGCTGCTTCCGCTGCGGGAGCGAGCCGAGCGTCCGCATGTTGTGGAGGCGGTCGGCGAACTTCACGATGATGACGCGGATGTCCGACGCCATCGAGAGCATGAGCTTCCGCACGTTCTCGGCCTGCCCGAGCTCGCGGCTCTCGAAGACGTGGTCGATCTTCGTCAGCCCGTCGATGATGAGCGCCATCTCGCGCCCGAACTCGGCCTCGATCAACTCCAATGAGAGGTCCGTGTCCTCGACCGTGTCGTGGAGGAGCGCGGCAGCGACGGAGACGTCGTCGAACGGCACATCGCGCGCGACGATCGTAGCGACTTCGAGGGGGTGCGAGATGTAGCGCTCGCCGGAGGCGCGGTGGTCGTCGCGGTGCGCCCAGTAGGCGATGCCGAAGGCGCGGCGGAGCATGGCCTCGTCCACGCTCGGGAGGTTGCGGCTGCAGTACTCCAGCAGGACGCGGAGGCGGCGCTCGAAGGCCGGCTCGATCTGGAGTTCCTGGAGTTGGGCGCTGAGGTACTTGGAGGCTTGGATCATGCGAGGGCTCGGGCCGGGGTGTCACCGCATGATAGGGTATCCGAAGCGCCCCGCCCGGTTCCTGTGCAAGCCTGCGATGGGGTGCCACCCCATCAAACGATAGCGACCCCGCCTGACGAACAGACGGGGCCGCGATGCTGCGTAGGGCGGGTGAGATCAGCCGCGGTGCTGCGAGCCGCCGGCCGTGCCCTTGTCGCCTTCACCGGTCTCCGGCGGGGGCTCCCCGGTCTGCGGGGCGGCGCCCTGCGGCGTGTCCGGGTGCATCGTCTCCTCGTCCGACGGCGTCTCCGGCGCGTCGTCCGACTGCGTCGAGGCGTCCTCGGCGGCGGGCGCCTCGGCTTCCGGCGCGTCGGCTACGGTCTCGGCCTGGCCCGAGGGGTCGCCCGCTTCGGGCGTCTCGGGGGCTTCGGACACGTCGGACTCGGGGGCGTGGTGCGCCGTGCCGCCGGCCTCTTTCATCCGCTCGATGTAGGCGTCGTAACCGGCCTTGTCGCCCTTCGCGAGGAAGGCGGCCTGCTCGGCCCACGTCTCCTCGTTCGCGGAGGCATCGCTGCCCTCGCTGCCTTCGGAGATGGCCGCGCGGAGCGTGTCGAGGTCGGCCTCGGCGAGCTGGGCGAACGTCGTGATCCCGGCGTCGTGGAGCGCGGAGGCGAACACCTTGCCCACCCCGTAGACCTTCGTGAGGTCGTCGGCTCCGGACTTCGCCGGAGCGACGGCCTTCGGCTGCTGCGTCTGGCCGGACGACTTCTTGCGCCGCCCGCCACCGCCACCACGGCGGGTGCGCTTCTTGCCGGAGCTCGCGCCATCGGGCTTCACGTCGTTGTAATCGACGAGCTCGATGATCGCCATTTCGGCGGCGTCGCCCTGACGGAGCCCGAGCTTGATGACGCGGGTGTAGCCGCCGGGGCGGTCGCCGACCTGGGCCGAGATGTCGCCGAAGAGCTCTTTCACGGCCTCCTTGCTCTGGAGGCGACGGAAGACCTGGCGGCGGTTGGCCGTCGTGTCCTCTTTGGCGCGGTTGATGAGCGGCTCGACGTACGAGCGGAGGGCTTTCGCCTTCGGCAGCGTCGTCTCGATCCGCTTGTGCTCGACGAGCGCCGTGGCCATCGCAGCGAGCGTGGCTTTGCGGTGCGCCGCCGTGCGACCGAGCTTCTTAATCCTGTTCTGGTGTCTCATGGGGTTGCTATTGGCTTTGGGCTATTGGCTGCTGCATGTCATCCCTCAGCCAAGAGCCAAGAGCCAACAGCCAACGGCCGCTCAGGCGGTTTCTTCGATGTATTTGGCGACGTCCATCCCGAAGCGGAGATTCCGGTCTTCGAGCACGGCGACGAGCTCCTGCAGGCTCTTGCGGCCGAAGTTGCGGAACTTCAGCATCTCGGACTCCTCGCGGCGCACGAGGTCGCCGATCGTCTTGATCGAGGCGGCCTTGAGGCAGTTCTGGGCGCGGACCGAGAGGTCGAGGTCGTCGACGCTCTGGTTGAGCATCGAGCGGACGCGCTGGACCTCGGCGTCGACCTCCTTCTCCTCCTCAGGCTGCTCGGGCTCCTGCTCGACCGAGATGAAGAGGTTGACGTGGTCGCGGAGGATCTGCGCGGCGGCCGTGAGGGCGTCCTCCGGCGTCACCGAGCCGTCGGTCTCGACTTCGAGCGTGAGCCGCTCGTAGTCGATCTTCTCGCCGACGCGGGCCGGGTTCACCGTGTACTTCACGTTGAGGATCGGCGTGAAGATGGAGTCGACGGAGATGACCCCGATCGGGTCGTCGGCGCGCTTGTTCTCGTCGGCCGGCACGTAACCGCGGCCGCGGCCGACGCGGAGCTCCATGAGGAGGTCGGCTTCGTCGGAGAGCGTCGCGATGTGGTGCTCGGGGTTGAGGATCTCGAACTCGGCGGTCGCCTCAGCGAGCGAGCCGGCGGTGAGTTCACCGGGCCCCTCGATCTGGAGGGTGATGGTCCCTTCTTCCTCCTCCGAGGCGAGGAACCGCACGCCTTTGAGGTTGAGGATGATGTCGGAGACGTCTTCGGTGACGCCGGGGACCGTGGAGAACTCGTGCTGGACGCCGTCGATCTTGAGCGCGGTGATAGCCGTGCCTTCGAGCGAGGAGAGCAGCACGCGTCGGAACGCGTTGCCGATCGTCACGCCGTAGCCGCGTTCGAGCGGCTGGACCGTGAAGCGGCCGTAGGTCTCGTTCATCTCCTCGACCTGTACGCCGTCCGGCATCTGGAGCTGGATATTCGTCATCGTCGGATTCATTCTGTGTCGTCCTAAAGGGCTGGCCGGGGAAGCGAAGCGCGGGGTGCGCTCCGTCGTGCGAGGCTTACTTCGAGTAGAGCTCGACGATAAGCTGCTCGCGGATATTCTCCGGGATATCCTCGCGCTCCGGGAGGTCGATGAACTTGCCGCGCAACGTGCCCCGGTCTACTTCGAGGTGGGGGAAGCTGCGGCGGTTGCGGTCCACGGCCTCTTTGATCACGTCGAGGTTCTTGCTCTTCGGCCGGATCTCGACGATGTCGCCGGCGCGCAGCATGTGCGACGGGATCGAGGAGACGCGGTCGTTGACCATGACGTGGCCGTGGTTGACGAGCTGCCGGGCCTGCCGCCGCGTCCGGGCGAAGCCGAGACGGAAGACGACGTTGTCGAGCCGGGCTTCGAGAAACTTGAGGAGGTTCTCGCCGGTGACGCCCTTCTTGCGGGACGCCTTCTCGAAGAGGTTGCGGAATTGGCGCTCGAGCAGGCCGTAGGTGTACTTCGCCTTCTGCTTCTCTTTGAGCTGGACGGAGTACTCGCTCTCCTTGCGGCGGCGGCTCTGGCCGTGCTGGCCGGGGCCGTACGGCTTGCGCTCCAGGGACTTGGACGGGCCGAAGATCGGCTCCTTGAATCGGCGGGCTAGCTTCTGCTTGGGGCCTCTATATCGGGCCATAGTAGTATTCTCGAGTGTCTAAGGGGACAAACGTGGACGCGCCCTATAGGCGCGCCCAACCGGACTTATTCCGAAGCGGGCAAGACGGGGTCTCGCTCGCGCCGTGCGTCAGACGCGGCGGCGCTTCGGGGGCCGGCAGCCGTTGTGAGGGATCGGGGTGATGTCGCGGATCGTGAGGATCTCGAGACCGGAGGTCGAGAGGGCGCGGATGGCGCCTTCGCGGCCGGAGCCGGGCCCCTTCACGTAGACGTCGACACGGCGAAGGCCGAGGTCGTACGCTTCTTTCGCCGCAGCGCCGGCGGCGACGCCGGCGGCATACGGGGTGTTCTTCCTGCTGCCCCGGAACCCCATCTTGCCGGAGCTGGCCCACGAGATCGTGTTCCCGTAGGTATCCGTGACGGTGATCATCACGTTGTTGAACGTGGCCTTGATGTAGGCCGCGCCGTTGGAGTCGACCTGGATCTTCTTGCGCTGCGTGCGGCCGGTGCGGCCTTGCTGCTTTGCCATAATCTTCGGTAGAGGTTATCAGTCCCGGCGTGCCTTCGGTAACGCGACGACCCGGAGGTCGGAAGCGCGAGCGAGAGCGGACCGGGGACGATTTCTGGTTTGGAGGTGCGGGGTTCGAGGTCGGAGGTTGAAACCCTCGAACCCATAACCCCCAACTCCTTACTTGCGGGGGGCCTTCTTCTTCCCGGCGACAGCGCGGCGCTTGCCCTTGCGGGTACGCGCGTTCGTCTGCGTCCGCTGACCGCGCACGGGGAGCCCGCGCCGGTGACGGAGCCCACGGTAGCTGCCGATGTCCATCAGCCGCTTGATGTTGAGCTGCGTCTCGGTGCGGAGCGCACCCTCGACGGTGTAGTTGTCTTCGATGAGGCGGCGGACCTGACGGGTCTGCTCCTCGGTCCACTGGTCCGGGTGCACGTTCGGATCGATCTCGGCGCGCTCGAGGATCTCGAGGGCGCGCGAGCGACCGATGCCAAAGATGTCCGTCAGCGCGACTTCACCACGCTTGTTGTTCGGAACGTCGACTCCTGCGATACGGGGCATAGTTCGATTCTGGATTGGGGATTTTGGATTTTGGATTGCGTGACGGTCGGGCGGGGGCCCACTCAGAAATCACCAATCCAGCATCCCAAATCGGCTTACCCCTGGCGCTGCTTGTGCTTGGGGTTCTTCTTGTTGATGATGTAGATGCGGCCTTTACGGCGGACGATCTTGTCCTCCGGGGAACGCTTCTTCACGCTGGCTCGGACTTTCATGGGATTCCAGGTTTGGGGTTTGAGGTTTGGAGTAGAACACCCCAAACCCAAAACTTCTTACTTGTAGCGGTAGACGATGCGGCCTTTCGAGAGATCGTAGGGCGAGAGCTCGACCGTGACCTTATCGCCGGGGAGAATCTTGATGTAATGCATCCGCATCTTGCCGGAGAGCAGGCCGAGAATCTCGTGGCCGTTCTCGAGTTGAACACGGAACTGTGCGTTGGGAAGGGCTTCGAGCACTTCGCCGTCTTGTCGGATGGCCGGTTGCTTGGCCATAAAGAAAGAACAGTCTGATTACTGCGAGGTGACGGTCGCTTCGCCGCCGGGCACGAACATCCCGGCTTCGGCGAGCACCGCCTCGATGGATTCGAACGAGGAGAGCACGGTCGGCTCGCCCCGGTTGACAAGCACCATGTGCTCGTAGTGGGCGGCCGGCTCGCCGTCCGCCGTGCGCACGGTCCAGCCGTCGGCGTCGACCTCCACCTGCTCCGTGCCGCCGGTGATCATCGGCTCGATGCAAATGGTCATGCCGGCACGCAGCTTCTTGCCCGTTCCGCGCCGACCGAAGTTCGGCACCTGCGGGTCCTCGTGGAGACTCCGCCCCACGCCGTGACCCACGAGCGCCCGGACCACGCCGTACCCACGCGATTCGCAGTAGGACTGCACCGCGTGACCTATGTCGCCGATCCGGTTCCCTTCGATCCCATAGCGTATGCCCTCGTAGAGCGACTGTTTCGTAGCGGTTAGCAGGGCCTCCCTCTTCTCCGATATTTCGCCCACCCCGTAGGTGTACGCGAAGTCTCCGAAGTAGCCCTCCAACTCCACACCGCAGTCCACAGAGACGATGTCCCCCTCTTCCAGCACGTAGTCGCTCGGCATGCCGTGGACGACGACGTCGTTGACCGAGATGCAGAGCGTAGCTGGGAAGGGGTCGACGCCGGGGATCGTATAGCCTTTGAACGCTGGCCGTGCACCGTGGTCGCGGATGACCTCCTCCGCGATCCGTTCCAGTTCCATCGTCGTCACGCCCGGACTGACGCGGCGCGCCACTTCCGTGTGCGCCAGCCCGACGAGGTCTGCGCTCTTGCGCAGGCCGTCTACATCGCGGGGTGACTTGAGATGGATCATCGTGTTGGGGTAGAGACGCAGCATGCTGCGTCTGTACGACGGCGCGGCATGCCGCCGTTGGTTAGCGGCGGCCGCGGACGCGCCCGCTCTTCATGAACCCGTCGTAGTGGCGCATGAGCAGGTGGCTCTCGATCTGCTGCAACGTGTCGAGCGTGACGCCGACGAGGATGAGCAGGCTCGTGCCGCCGTAGAAGCTCGCGAAGCCCGGCGTGATCCCCGCCTGCGCGGCGAACGCCGGCATGATGGCGACGAGGCCGAGGAAGATCGAGCCCGGTAGCGTGATCCGCGTCAGGATGTTGTCGATGAACTCGCTCGTCTGCTTACCCGGCCGGATGCCCGGGATGAAGCCGCCCTGCCGCTTCATCGTGTCCGCCATCTCCTGCGGGTTCACCGCGATCGCCGTGTAGAAGTACGTAAAGAACACGCACACGAAGAAGAAAATGAACGAGTAGCCGAACGAGAAGATGTTGCCAGTCCAGCTCCCGACCGCGAGCCAGAACGCGCTCTCGGGGAAGAAAGCCGCGATCGTGCTCGGGATGAACATGATCGACTGCGCGAAGATGATCGGCATGACGCCGGCGGCGTTAACGCGGAGCGGGAGGTACTGCGTCGTCCCCCCGTACACCTTCCGTCCGACGACGCGCTTGGCGTACTGCACCGGGATTCGCCGCGTGCCCTGCGTGACGAGGACGATGCCGGCCGTCACGAGCACGAGCGCGCCGATCTCGATGAGGAAGATGAAGATGTTGCTCTTGAGGTCGAGCTCGTTGAAGAGGGCTTGAGGCAAGAAGGCGATGATCCCGATCATGATCAGGAGCGAGATGCCGTTGCCGATCCCCTTCTCCGTGATCCGCTCACCGAGCCACATCACGAACACCGTCCCCGCCGTCAGCACGATCACCGTCGTGATGAGGAAGAACGTCTGGTTTACGACGATAGCCTGCCCCGTTGCGCCGTACTGGAGGTTGATGGCGTAGCCGATCGCTTGAAGCGCCGTAATGCCGACCGTCCCGTAGCGCGTGAGCTGCGTGATCTTACGGCGCCCGTCTTCTCCCTCGCGCTGCAGCTTCTGGAAGTAGGGAACGACCGCGCCGAGCAACTGGATGATGATCGACGCCGTGATGTACGGCATGATGCCGAGGGCGAAGATCCCGGCTTGGAAGAAGGCGCCGCCCACGAACAGGTCGAACAGGCCGAAGAGGCCGTCGCGGCTCTGGTCGCTGACTTGGGCGAGGATACGGGCGTCGACGCCGGGAAGCGTCACGTACGCGCCAACGCGGTAGACGACGAGGATGCCGAGCGTGAACAGGATGCGGCGTCGCAGCTCCTCGATCTTCCAGATGTTGCGGACGCTTTCAGCAAATGAGGACATGTCTCTCAGTAAAGTCTAGAGTACCGGGGCAGGAGGTAGGGCCGTAGCCCGGTTACTCGACGACGCTGACCGAACCGCCGGCCGCTTCGATCTTCTCCTTCGCGGAGGCGCTGAAGGCGTGCGCCGTGACGTCCAGTTTCGTCGTGAAATCGCCGTCGCCGAGGATCTTGACGCGGTCCTTCCGGTCGGTCAGGCCGAGGGCGACGAGCGTGTCCGGCGTCACGGCCTGGCCCGCCTCGATCCGGCCTTCGTCGACGAGGCGACCGAGGCGGGAGAGGTTGATGGGCGCGTACTCGACGCGGTTGCGGTTCTTGAAACCGAACTTCGGCACGCGGCGCTGGAGCGGCATCTGGCCGCCTTCGAACCATGCGGGGATGCTGGCGCCGGCGCGGCTCTTCTGGCCCTTGTGGCCCTTCGTAGAGGTGCCACCCTTGCCGGAGCCCTCGCCCCGGCCGATGCGCTTCTTCGACTGCGTCGAGCCCTTGGCGGGCCTGAGATTGCTGAGATCCATCTATCTGTTGGCTGTGACGCCCGCTCCCCATGCTGCCGGACCGAAGCCAGGGCAGCCAAAGCGGACTCGCGTGGTAAAGGGGGAAACTGTGCTACTTCGACTCTTCGACAGAGACGAGGTGGCTGACCTTCGTGATCATGCCGCGGATCTGCGGCGTGTCCGTCAGCTCGTTCGTCTTGCCGATCCGGCCGAGCCCGAGCGCTGCAATCGTGCCCTTCTGCCCGGCCTGCTGGCCGATGATGCTCTTGGTCTGTGTGATTTTCAGCGTTGCCATGCGTCCGTTGTCGCTACGTCCGTGGGTACCGATCCCGCCCTGCCAAACAACGACAGCGCGGCGGCGGCCACCGACAATTATCCGTTAAACACTCGGCCGACGGAGACGCCGCGGCGCTTCGCCACCTCGCCCGGGTCTTCCAAGTTCTGAAGCGCGTTCACCGTGGCGGCGACGACGTTGTGCGGGTTGTTCGAGCCCTGGCTCTTGGTCAGGATGTCGGTGTAGCCCGCGCACTCGAGGACGGCGCGCACGCCGCCACCGGCGATGACGCCCGTACCAGCACTCGCCGGCTTGAGCAGCACCTTGCCCGCGTCTTGGATGCCGTAAACGGCGTGGGGGATCGTCCCCTTCGTCATCGGCACCTTGAACATGTTCTTCTTCGCCGCGTCGGTGCCCTTCGAGATCGCGTCGGCGACCTCGTTGGCTTTGCCGAGGCCGTGGCCGACCGTCCCGTTCCCGTCGCCAACAACGACGACGGCGTTGAACGAGAAGCGGCGGCCGCCCTTGACGACTTTCGCGACGCGGTTGATGTGGACGAGCCGCTCGATCAGGTTCTGCTGCTCGGAAGCCTTCGCCTTGCGACCGCGATTCCTGTTGCTATCCTTAGCCATATCGGTGTGTGCTGCGCCCGAGCCGAAGCCGGGGCGCGTGGTTAAAACTTGAGCCCGCCTTCGCGTGCTCCGTCAGCGAGGGCCTTGACGCGGCCGTGGTAGCGGTATCCGTTCCGGTCGAACACGGCGGCATCGATGCCGGCCGCCTTCGCCTTCTCCGCCAACCGCATCCCGACGAGCTTGCCGACTTCGACCGGCGGCTTGCCACCGGCGCCCACTTCCTCTTCGAGGCTGGAAGCCGCGGCGAGCGTGCGGCTGCTCAGGTCGTCGATGAGTTGGGCGTAGATGTGGTTGTTGCTGCGGAAGACGCTCAGGCGCGGGCGCTGGGCCGTCCCGTTGATCTTGGCGCGGACCCGGCGCTTGATGCGCATCCGGTTCTGCACCTTCTTAGTCTGCTTTGCCATGAGGATTCAGGTCTCGGCGAACGGATTACCGACCCGCTCGCCCTACTGAGAATGGGGCCAGGCCCCGTAAAGTTATCGAGCCGCGGTCTTGCCTGCCTTCCGGCGGACGTACTCGCCGACGTAGCGGACGCCCTTGCCCTTGTAGGGCTCCGGCGGACGGAGCCCGCGGATCTTAGCGGCCACCTGCCCGACCATCTGCTTGTCGATCCCCTCGATCGTGATGAGGGGGTTCCGGCCACGGACGGTCTCGGCCGTGATCGTGATGCCGTCCGGCGGGAGGAAGAAGATCGGGTGCGAGAAGCCGAGGGCGAGTTCGAGCACGCCGTTCGTCACTTCGGCACGGTAGCCGACGCCGATCAGCTCGAGCTGCTTCTTATAGCCTTCGGAGACCCCGACGACGGCGTTGTCGATGAGCGAGCGGTAGAGGCCGTGCATCGCGCGGTGGCGCTGCTGCTCCGTCGGCCGCTCGACGATCACCTCGTCGCCCTCGACGCGGATCGTGAGATCGGGATCGATGGGGACGTGGAGTTCGCCCTTTGGGCCCTTCGCCGTGACGACGTTGTTGCCCGCGACGCTGACGGTGACCCCTTTGGCGACCGGGATCGGCTGTTTTCCAATTCGAGACATAGTTCTTTCGTGTGTCAGTAGTCCATAAACCGCAGCGCCCACCCGACCGGGCGGCGCGTGCAGCGAGGGCTAAAAAACTTCAGCGAGGACTTCGCCGCCGATGCCGGCGCGGCGTGCTTCCTTATCGGTCATCACGCCCCGCGAGGTCGAGATGATGGCGACGCCGAGCCCGTTGCGTACGCGCGGCAGGTCATCCGCCCCGACGTACTTACGGAGGCCAGGCTTCGAGATCCGCTTGAGGGACTGGATGACGGGCTGGCCGCCGCGCTGGTACTTGAGGTAGACGCGGAGGAACCCCTGGTTGCCGTCGTCGACGTTGAGGTAGTTCTTGACGTACCCCTTGTCCATGAGGATCTGCGTCATCGCGCGCTTCACTTTGGAGGCGGGGATGTCGGTGTAGGGGTGCCGCGCTTTCTGGGCGTTGCGGAGCCGCGCGAGGTAGTCGGCGACGGGGTCGGTGATACCGCTCATGCGTAGTTGCTGTCTTCGGCCAGTTTGCTTCGTCCGGGGGACGCTCGCACTTAGCCGCTAGAGGAAATAGAGGGACGGGAGGGACCCGGAGGGGTCACCAGCTCGCCTTTTTAACACCGGGGATCTTGCCGGCAAGCGCCATCTCGCGGAACACGATGCGCGACACGCCGAACTTGCGGAGGTACCCGCGCGAGCGGCCCGTCATGGCGCAGCGGTTGTTGAGCCGGACGGGGCTCGCGTTGCGCGGCAGCCGCTGCAACCCTTCGTAGTCCCCGGCCGCCTTCAGCTTCCGACGCCGTTCGGCGTACTTCGCCACCATCTTGCGGCGCTTCGTTTCGCGGGCGATCCAGCTTTTCTTAGCCATAACTCGTAGTTGATTCAGGGTAGGAGCGCGGCACGCCGCGCTCGCACAGTCTTAGGCGGCTTCCGCCTCTTCTTTCTCGCGGCGGATGAACGGCATCCCGAGTGCCTTGAGGAGCGCGTAGGCTTCGGCGTCCGTGTCGGCCGTCGTCACGAACGTGACGTCGAGGCCGCTGACCGAGTCGACTTCGTCGATGTTGATCTCCGGGAAGATGATCTGCTCCTTCACGCCGAGCGTGTAGTTGCCCCGACCGTCGAACGAGCGGTCCGGGATGCCGCGGAAGTCGCGCACGGCGGGGAGGGCGAGCGTGATGAGGCGGTCCATGAACTCCCACATCCGCGCGTCCCGAAGCGTCACGCTCACGCCGACGGGCATGCCCTCGCGGAGCTTGAAGTTCGAGATGCTCTTGCGAGCACGGCGGGTGACGGGCTGCTGGCCCGTGATCGTGCGGAGTTCCTCAACGGCGTCGTCGAGGACCTTCTTCGTCTGCGAGGCCTCGCCGACCCCCTTGTTGACGGAGATCTTGATCAGGCGCGGGACCTGCATGACGTTGTCGTAGCCAAACTCTTTGGTCAGCGACGCGATCACTTCGTCTTGGTAGCGCTGCTTCAGGCGGGGGACGTACTGCTCTTCCATGGGATTCTTCGTTCGTCGGAGCGCCTCGGATGTGGCCGGGGCAGACGGTGAAAACAGGGGGCGGCGTGCGGTGTTTCTGAACGTTGTGGGGAGATCGCAGGACGCTAGCGGTCCAACTCCTCGCCCGTGGTCTTAGCGACGCGGACCCAGCGGCCTTTACCCGTCTCCGGGTCCTCGATCCGCTTGCGGCCGACGCGCGTCGGGTTGCCGTCGGCGTCGACGGGCATCACGTTCGAGAGGTGGACGGGCATCTCGCGCTCGATCCGGCCGCCCTGCGGGTTGGCCTGGTTCGGCTTCGTGTGGCGGATGCGGATGTTGACGCCCTCCACCACGACGCGGTCGGTCTTGGGATAGACCTTGAGCACGCGGCCGGTGTAGCCCTTCTCGCGGGGCTGCACGCCCGTGATCGCTTTCGTCAGCGCGACGGTGTCGCCCTTCTTGACGTGGAGCTTCTTCTGAGTGTTCTTCTTTCGCATAGCGTTTGCTGGTCGTCGTGCGCGGTAGCATTGCCCCGGCGGGGCGGCACTACGGAGGCGGCAACGGTGTTAGAGCACCTCGGGGGCGAGGGAGACGATGCGCATGAACTGGCGCTCACGCAGCTCGCGGGCCACGGGGCCGAAGATGCGCGTGCCGCGGGGCTCGTCGGCGTCGTTGAGGAGGACGGCGGCGTTCTCGTCGAAGCGGATGTAGGAGCCGTCCTTGCGGCGGAACTCCTTCTTCGTGCGGACGACGACGGCGCGGGAGACCTGCCCCTTCTTGACGCCGCCACCGGGGACCGCGCTCTTGACCGAGACGACGATCTTGTCGCCGATGCGGGCGTAGCGACGGCCACTGCCACCGAGGACGCGGATGCAGAGCACTTCTTTGGCGCCGGAGTTATCCGCGACCGCGAGTCTGGACTCTTGCTGAATCATGGGAAGTACGTGTTACGAGGTTCGCGTGCGGTGGATTACTTGGCGCGCTCGATGATCTCGACGAGCCGCCAGCGCTTGTGCTTGCTCATCGGCCGCATCTCCATGATGCGGACGGTGTCGCCGGCGCCGGCGTCGTTGGTTTCGTCGTGGGCCATGAGCTTGGTCGTCTGCTTGATGAACTTGCCGTAGATCGGGTGCTTGACCTGGCGTTCGATGGCGACGGTGATCGTCTTGTCCATCTTGTCCGAGACGACGAGGCCGACGCGCTCCTTGCGGGCGTTGCGGCCCGCTTCGGCGGGGGTCTGTGCTTCGGTGTTGGGTTCCATGCTCTTCTGTCAGGATCGCTTGGTGAGCCGACACCTCACCAACTACGGGTTAGCAAATCGCGCTGTGCGGGGCGAGCAGAGGGCTAGGCTTCAGCGCTCTCTTTCTGCTTGAGGATGGTCTTGAGGCGGGCCACCTCGCGCCGCTTGCGCCGGAGCACGAGCGGGTCTTCGAGGTTGGCGATCGCGTGCTGGAACGTGAGGGTGTCCAGGTCGCGCTCCTCGTCTCGGATGCGCTGCTGGATCTCCTCGGCGGAGAGCTCGCGGACTTCTTTGGCTTTCATGGGTTCGGGATCGGGGTTCGGGGACACAGGGCGCCGCCGAAGGGTTACGCTTTGCGGGCGACGACGGGGGCGACGTAGTCCGGACGGATGACGAACTTCGTCTTCACGGGCAGCTTGTACTGCGCCAGCGCCATGGCCTCGCGGGCCAGTTCTTCGGACACGCCGGCGAGTTCGAAGAGCACGCGGCCCGGCTTCACGACGGCGACGAAGTACTCCGGCGAGCCCTTGCCCTTACCCATGCGGGTTTCGGCAGGCTTCTTCGTGATCGGCTTGTCCGGGAAGATGCGGATCCACACCTTACCGGTACGCTTGATCTTGCGCGTGATCGCGATACGGGACGCCTCGATCTGGCGGCTGGTGATCCAGCCCGGCTCGAGCGTCTTGATGGCGAAGTCGCCGAAGTTGATCCGGGCGCCGCGCTGCGCGGTCCCTTTGACGCGCCCTTTCTGCATCTTCCGATACTTGGTGCGCTTGGGCATCAACATAGCAATGGGGTCGTTTTAGTCGTTTCTATCGTCTGGAATGGGTGCAGCTGCGAAGTGGGAGCTTAGCGCCGACGGGGCCGGCGGCCACCGCCGCTCTCGCCGCCACCGCCTTCGTTCCGACCGCCTTCGCTGCGGCCACCGCGGCCGCCTCGGCCACCGCGACCACCGCCGCTGCCACCCTCACTATCGCCACGGCCGCGACGGCGGCGCTCCGGCGGAGGGGCGGACATCTGCTGCTGGCGCTGGGCCTGCACATTCGGGCTGAGGTCCGGCTTGCCGAGGATCTCGCCCCGGTAAATCCACACCTTCACACCCGTCGTGCCCTGGATCGTGAACGCCGTCGCTTCGGCGTAGTCGATGTCGGCGCGGATCGTGTGGAGCGGGACGCGGCCTTCGAGGTACTGCTCGGTCCGGCTCATCTCGGCGCCGCCGAGGCGGCCCGAGACCTTGATGCGGATGCCTTCGGCGCCCATCCGCATCGCGGCGGAGAGCGACTGCTTCATCGCGCGGCGGAACGAGACGCGGCCTTCGAGCTGCTGCGCGATGTTCTGCGCGACAAGCGAGGCGTCGACCTCGGGCCGCTTGATCTCGTTGATGTTGATCTGGATGTCCTTGTCGGTGAGCTGCTTGAGCTCCTCGCGCAGCTTCTCCACCTCGGTCCCGCCGCGGCCGATCACGACGCCGGGCCGGCTCGTGTGCAGCGTCAGGATCACCCGCTTCGGCGTCCGCTCGATAATCACGCGGCTGAGGCCGGCGCGCTTGAGGCGGGCGTCGAGGTAGCGGCGGATCTCCTCGTCTTCGACGAGCTTGTCGGCGTAGGAGCCGTCCGTGTACCAGTTGGAGTCCCAGCCGCGGATGACACCAAGGCGAAAGCCGATGGGGTTGGTCTTCTGACCCAAAACAGTATCCTCTCTTCTAGCTCTTTAAAAGGGGCGGCAGGTTACGCCTCGACCGCTTCGTCGGCGCGCGAGGCGACGACGACGGTGAGGTGGCTGTTGCGCTTCTTGATGCGGTGGGCACGCCCACGCGAGACGGGCTGGAACCGCTTGAACACCGGCGCCTCGTCCACGAAGATCTCGCTCACGACGAGCGTCTCCTCGTCCACGCGCTCGTCCTCCGCCTGGTCCAGCAGGTTGTGCACGGCCGACTGGATCGTCTTCTCGATCGGGGCCGCCGCCTTCTGGGGCAGAAAGTGCAGCATGTTGAGGGCCTCCGTGACGGCTTTGCCACGGACCTGGTCCGCGACGATGCGCATCTTGCGGGGCGAGGAGCGGATGAACCGCAGTTTTGCTCTGGCTTCCATGGGGAGGTTCTAGGTTGGAGGTCGTGGGTTGGAGGTTCACACAGAACCCCAAGCCCCTAACTCATAACCGAATTATTTGCGACGCTTGTCTACCTTCGTGCCGGCGTGGCCGCGGAACGTCCGCGTAGCCGAGAACTCGCCGAGCTTGTGGCCGACCATGTTCTCGGTGACGTACACCGGGATGAACTGCTTGCCGTTGTGCACGGCGAATGTGTGGCCGACGAACTCCGGCGTGATCATCGAGGAGCGGCTCCAGGTCTTGATGACCTTCTTCCGGCTGCTCTCGTTCATCGTGTCCACCTTGCGCTGGAGCTTGTAGTAGACGTAAGGGCCTTTCTTGAGCGAACGTGCCATGTTGGGTAGGCTTCTGGCTAGGGGCTAGCAGCAGGCTGCTAGCCGTAGCGACTATTTTTTCTGCTTGCGGCGGCGGACGATGAACTTGTTGGAGGCCTTGGCCTTCTTCCGGGTCTTGTACCCCTTGGCCGGCACCCCGGTCGGGCTCTGCGGGTGACCGCCGGACGCCTTGCCCTCGCCACCACCCATCGGGTGATCGACCGGGTTCATGGCGACGCCACGTGTCTTCGGGCGGACGCCGAGCCAGCGCTTCCGGCCGGCCTTGCCCCACTCGAGGTTCATGTGGTCGGGGTTCGAGGTCACGCCGATCGTGGCGCGACACTCAATCGGCACCATGCGGACTTCGCCCGAGGGGAGCTTGAGCGTGGCGTACTTGCCTTCGCGCGCCTGGAGCTGCGCGTTCGTGCCGGCGCTACGGGCCATCTGCGCGCCCTTACCCGGCTTCATCTCGATGGCGTGGACCGTCGTGCCGAGCGGAATCTTGCTCAGCGGGAGGCAATTGCCCGTCTCCGGCGCTGCGCCTTCCCCGTTCATCACCGTCATGCCGACGGTGAGCTTGTCGGGGGCGATGATGTAGCGCTTCTCGCCGTCGGCGTAGGCCAAGAGGGCGATGCGCGCCGTCCGGTTCGGATCGTACTCGATGGACGCAACCTTGGCGGGGATCCCGTCCTTGTTGCGCTTGAAGTCGATGATCCGGTAGCGCCGCTTGTGACCGCCGCCCTGGTGGCGGGTGGTGATCCGGCCGTTGTTGTTCCGGCCGCCCTTCCGCTTGATGGGGGCGAGCAGGCTCTTCTCCGGCTCGGACTTGGTAATCGTCTCGAAGGCGGAGACGGAGCGCTGACGCTGCCCCGGAGTCACCGGCTTGAGTTTGCGAATAGCCATGGGTTCGTGGGTTTGGGCATACGTGCCCCTCGCCGAAGCGAGAGGCTTTGCGCCCGATTGCTTAGATGCTTTCGAAGAAGTCGATCTCGCCGCTCTTGAGCGTGATGATCGCCTTTTTGTAGGAGGGCTTGCGCCCTTCCATGAGGCCGCGCTTCGTGAACTGCCGGCGGCGCTTACCGCGTACGATCATCGTCCGAACGCTCTTGACGTCGATGTCGGGGTAGCGTTCTTCGATCGCTTTGCGGATCTGGATCTTGTTCGCGTCCTTCGCCACCTTGAAGGCGTAGTGCCGCCCGTCTTCCATCAGACGGGTCATTTTCTCGGTGACGATGGGCTCGATGAGGATAGAGCGGGCCATGATCGGGCTCGGCTAAAAGTCTAGGTTACTCGGCGGCCGGGGCCGCAGCCTCGGTCGTGGCGTTCTTCCCGAGCGCGGCGGAGAGCGCAGCGAGCGCCCCCTCCTGCAGCAGGATCACCTGCGCGCTCATCAGGTCGAGCGTCGAGGCGCCGGTGGCGGGGAGAACGGTCAGCTTGGGGATGTTGCGACCGGAGCGGTAGAGGACGTCGTCGTGCGCTTCGGTGAGGAAGAGCACCTTCCGGCCGGCGAGCTCGTGGCTCTTGAGGAGGCCGGCGAGGTCGCGCGTCTTCGGCGCGTCCATCCCGAAGTCCTCGACGACACGGAGGCCGTCTTGCTGTGCCTTATACGTCAGGGCGCTGCGGCGCGCGAGCTGCTTCGTCTTGCGGTTGACGCCGACGCTATACGTGTGCGGGCGCGGGCCGAAGACGATACCGCCGCCGACACGGGTCGGGCTCTTGACGTCGCCGACGCGGGCGTTGCCCGTGCCTTTCTGCCGGTAGAGCTTGCGGGTGGAGCCGCGGACTTCGCTGCGGCCTTTCGTCTTGTGCGTGCCCTGACGGGCGTGGGCCTGCGCGGCGCGGACGTCGAGCCAGATCGCGTGGTCGTTCGGCTCGATGCCGAACACGCTCTCGTCGAGCTCGACCGTGCGGCCGGCGTCGCTGCCTTCGCGGGTATAAACGGGTAGGTTCATCGTGGGTCTCTCTTAAAGCGTTCGCTTAGGCTTTGCGGATCTCGACGAAGCTCTTCTTCGGGCCGGGCACGGCGCCCTTGACGAGGAGGAGGTTCTTGTCGGCGAAGATGCGGACGACGCGGAGGTTCTTCACCGTCACGCGGTCGCCGCCGGTGCGGCCGGCCATTTTGGTCCCCTTGAACACGCGGCTCGGGTCCGAGGCCTGGCCGATCGAGCCCGGCGCGCGCTGGCGGTTGTGCTGGCCGTGCGTGGCATCGCCGACGCCACCGAAGCCGTGGCGCTTCACGACGCCCTGGAAGCCTTTGCCCTTCGACGTGCCGACCACGTGGATCTTGTCGCCTTCGGCGAACACGTCGCCGACGGTGATCTCATCGCCGAGGGAGAGGTCGCCGATGCCGGCGTAATCCCGGAACTCGGTGACCCGCCGCTTCGGCGAGGTGTTGGCCGCCCCGAAGTGGCCCTTGAGGGCGCTCGTGGTGCTCTTCTCTGTCTTGTCGCCGAAGCCCATCTGCACGGCCGAATAGCCGTCAGTGTCTGCGGTCTTGATCTGCGTGACGACGCAGGGTCCGGTCTCGATAACGGTGCAGACGACGTTGTTGCCGTTGTCGTCGAACACGCTCGTCATGCCGATCTTTCGGCCGAGGAGTCCGCTCATTGTAATCGCTCCGATTAAGTTAAGCGTGAATGGGAATTAAGAATCGCGGCGGAACGTGATGGAGCCGCCACGGACGGCGTCGAGCACTTCCTGCGGCACAGAATCGCCGAGCAGGAAGCCTAGGGTCGCGCGCCCTTCTTCGGTGTTCTCCACCGAGAGGTCGAACGCGTCGTCGCCGCTGAAGTCGTAGTCGACGTTGGCTGCCGAGTCGAACGTGCCGTCCACGCCGAAGCGGATCTGGTCGCCGCTCTGGACGCTGTAGGTGCCGGAGGTCGTCTCGTCCACGCCGTCTTCGAGGATGTCGACCGTCTGCCCGAAGAAGTCCGCAGTGATAGGACCGACGACGCGGAAAGAGAATGTGCCGTCCGCGTCGAAATCGATCGTAACGCTTCCCGTGCTGTTCGCGTTGAGGACGGGGACACCCACGGTGCCCAGCGGCGTGTTTACGTCGACGCTGGCCTGCGAGGCCGTCCACGAGCCGACGATGCGCTCGTCGTCCGCACGTTCGTCCGTGGAGTCGCAGCCGACGAACGCGGTGGCGAGCCCGAGGACGAGCAGCAAGAGAATGGGAGTAATTCGGTTCATCGTAGGTGGTGACCCGAGGTCACACTTTGATTTCGACGTCGACGCCGCTGGGAAGCTCGAGCTTCATCAGCGCGTCCACGGTCTTCGACGAGGTCGAGAGGATGTCGATCAGCCGCTTGTGGGAGCGGTGCTCGAACTGCTCACGGCTCTTCTTGTCCACGTGCGGGCTTCGGAGCACCGTATAGATCGCCTTCTTCGTCGGGAGCGGGATCGGCCCGCTGACGACGGCACCCGTCTGCTTAACGGTGCGAATGATCTTTTCGGCGCTCTTGTCGACCAGCGAGTGGTCGTACGACTTGAGCTTGATGCGGATCTTTTGGCTAGCCATGTGGCTTGTCTCAAAGCGTGGGGGCGGGTCGGCCTCGCGGCTGCCCGCCCCCACGGCGGTCAAATACTGTTAATCGAGGATGTTGGTGACGACGCCGGCGCCGACCGTCCGACCCCCCTCGCGGATCGCGAACCGCAGCCCCTGCTCCATCGCCACCGGCACGATGAGCTTCACCTTGAACTGCGTGTTGTCCCCCGGCATCACCATCTCCACCCCCTCCGGCAGCTCGATGTCCCCCGTCACGTCCGTCGTGCGGAAGTAGAACTGCGGCCGGTACCCCTTGAAGAACGGCGTGTGGCGGCCCCCCTCCTCCTTCGAGAGCACGTACACCTCGCACTCGAACTCGGCGTGCGGCGTCACGCTACCGGGCTTGATGATCACCATCCCCCGCTCGATCGCCTCCTTCTCGATCCCACGGAGCAGCACGCCCGCGTTGTCGCCCGCCTGCGCCTGGTCCAAGAGCTTCCTGAACATCTCCACCCCCGTCACCGTGCTCGTGAGCTTCTGCTCCTGCATCCCGATGATCTCCACCGGCTCGCCCACCTTGATCACCCCGCGCTCGACGCGGCCGGTCGCCACCGTCCCGCGCCCCGTGATCGAGAACACGTCCTCGACCGGCATGAGGAACGGCCGGTCCACCGCCCGCTCCGGCGTCGGGATGTAGTGGTCGACGGCCTCCATGAGCTTCTCCACCGACTCGACGCCCTTGGGGTCGCCGTTCAAGGCGCCGAGCGCGGAGCCCTGGATCACGGGGAGGTCGTCGCCGGGGAACTCGTAGTCGGAGAGGAGCTCGCGCACCTCCATCTCGACGAGCTCGAGGAGCTCCTCGTCGTCGACGAGGTCGACCTTGTTCATGAACACGACGATGTAGGGCACGCCGACCTGGCGGGCGAGGAGGATGTGCTCGCGCGTCTGCGGCATGGGCCCGTCGGTGGCGGCCACGACGAGGATCGCCCCGTCCATCTGCGCCGCGCCCGTCACCATGTTCTTCACGTAGTCGGCGTGGCCGGGGCAGTCGACGTGGGCGTAGTGCCGCTCGTCGGTCTCGTACTCCACGTGGGCCGTCGCGATGGTGATCCCCCGCTCGCGCTCCTCGGGCGCGTTGTCGATGGAGTCGAAGGACCGCGCCTCGCCGCCGGACTTCAGCGAGAGCACCGACGTGATCGCCGCCGTGAGCGTGGTCTTCCCGTGGTCGACGTGGCCGATCGTGCCGACGTTCACGTGCGGCTTCGTGCGCTGAAACGTTTCCTTTGCCATG